>JALYXC010000388.1 GCA_030947315.1 Verrucomicrobiota bacterium
GCATGGCACTATTAAAAGGCGCTCCCATTCGTTCCGATTACGACTTCTGGTTCCGCGAGGGCGTTCTTGTGCCAGAGCCGTCGTCGGCCTTGCTGGTTTTATTCGGCGCGGGAATTTTCGCCTGGGGTAAACGGTGCAATCGCATTCGTTGAATTGCTGAGGCATTTTTGCAACAGCAATCGAGTCGGAGAAAAATTCCAGGCGCGCTTCGCCAGAAATCGCTTCCTTCTTTTTTGCTTTTTTGTTTATTTTTTTATTAAGTTTTAGATCTTTCTTGGCGATTTTCTATTTCGTCTTCCCCAGTTTTTTTGTGATTCGCGTCAAGATTGAAAAATTTTGTTGGCAATGAGGCTGTTTTTCTGCAATGTCCTGCGATTCAAAATCTATGTTGAAAAATAAATTATTTAGTTGGGGCTTGTTTTTACTGGCCATTCTTAGTTCTTCCACCCGCGTTTTGGCCGGAGAAGCCGACATCCATATTCCATCCTTGGATCCGGTTTCTTTCGATATTTTTGGCCAGGCCATCAGTGGTCTAAACATTTTATATTTAGGACTGATTGTTTGTGTTCTAGGAACAATTTTTGCGTTGGTGCAATACAGCCAGACCAAAACTCTGGCCGTGCACAAAAGCATGAGCGCGGTTTCCAATACGATTTGGGAAACGTGCAAAACGTATCTTTTTCAACAGGGAAAATTTCTCGCGATTCTGTGGCTTTTGATTGCGGCGTGCATGAGTTATTATTTTTTGGGATTGCAACATAACACGCCAGGTCATGTCCTGGTCATTCTTCTGGCTTCGATTCTTGGCATTCTCGGTTCGTATGGCGTGGCCTGGTTCGGCATTCGCATCAACACCGTGGCCAACTCGCGCACCGCTTTTTCTGCGCTGCAAGGCAATTCGCTGGCCACGCTTCTCATTCCATTGAAATCCGGCATGAGCGTCGGTTTGCTGCTCGTCAGTGTTGAACTTTTTTTCATGATTTGCATTTTAGCTTTTTTGCCAAACGACTTGGTCGGCCCTTGTTTTATTGGCTTTGCCATTGGCGAATCATTGGGGGCGAGCGCGCTTCGAATCTGCGGCGGAATTTTCACCAAGATTGCTGACATCGGCGCTGATTTGATGAAAATCGTTTTTAAACTGCCGGAAGACGATCCGAAAAATCCGGGCGTCATTGCTGATTGCACGGGCGACAACGCGGGCGATTCCGTCGGGCCGACTGCGGACGGTTTTGAAACTTACGGCGTGACGGGCGTGGCGTTGATCGCGTTTTTGGCGCTGGCTTTGGCGGCGGATCCGAAGATGTGCGCGACTTTAATTGTGTGGCTTTTTGCCATGCGCATTTTGATGGTGATTACTTCGCTCGTTTCATATTTCGTCAACGGAGCGTTCAGCACAGCTCGCTATGGCAGCCAAAAAGATTTCGATCTGGAAGCTCCTTTAACCCACCTGGTATGGATTACTTCGATCATTTCGATTGGCGTCACTTTTGCGGCGAGTTACGTTCTGCTCAAGTCGCACGGGGATTTGTGGTGGGTGCTTTCCTGCATTATCAGTTGCGGAACGCTGGCCGGCGCCATCATTCCTGAATTCACAAAAATTTTTACCAGCACCAAGTCGCGTCACGTCAACGAGGTGGTCAATGCTTCTGAACACGGTGGCGCTTCGTTAAATATTCTTTCCGGTTTTGTCGCGGGAAATTTTTCCGCATTTTGGCAGGGACTGGTGATTCTTTCGTTGATGCTGGCGAGCTACAAATTTTCGCAAAATGCCGCGCTCATGACTTTGATGCCGCCGGAATTTGCTTTTGCCGCGCCCATTTTTGCATTCGGCCTGGTCGCTTTCGGATTTTTAGGAATGGGGCCGGTCACCATTGCGGTGGATAGTTTCGGGCCGGTTACCGACAACGCGCAATCAGTTTATGAATTGAGCCAGATCGAAGCGGTCCCTAATATTAAATCTGAAATTAAAAAGGATTTCGGTTTTGAACCGGATTTTGAAAACGCCAAACATCAACTCGAAAAAGGCGACGGCGCGGGAAATACCTTCAAAGCGACTGCCAAACCGGTCTTGATCGGCACGGCGGTGGTGGGCGCGACCACCATGGTTTTCGGAATTATTATGCTGTTGGAAAGAATGCCGGGCTTTGGTCGCGTGGTGGAAAAATTAAGTCTCGTGCAGCCGGAAGTGTTGCTCGGTTTGCTTATGGGCGGCTCGGTTATTTATTGGTTCACGGGCGCTTCCACGCAAGCGGTGGTCACGGGAGCGTATCGCGCCGTGGTCTTTATCAAGGACAATATCAAATTAGACAGCGGCTCGGCTTCCATCGAAGACAGCAAAGAAGTGGTCAAGATTTGCACCATTTACGCCCAGAAAGGAATGGTCAATATTTTCATCGTTATTTTTTGTATGTCGCTCGCGTTGCCGTTTTTTAATCCATATTTCTTTATTGGTTATTTGATCGCCATGGCGTTTTTCGGTTTGTTCCAGGCCATCTTTATGGCCAATGCGGGCGGCGCGTGGGATAACGCCAAAAAAATTGTCGAAGTCGATATGCGCGCCAAAGGAACTCCGATTCACGCGGCCACAGTCGTCGGCGACACGGTGGGCGATCCATTTAAAGACACCTCGTCAGTCTCGCTAAATCCCGTGATTAAATTCACGACGCTTTTCGGATTGCTCGCGGTGGAAATCGCCGTGGAGATGATGCAAAATCCGAATTTACGGCAATACACCAATTATATTGGCGGAACATTTTTTATCGTGGCGTTGATTTTCGTTTATCGCTCTTTCTACTGCATGAGAATTCCCGAACGCGTCACCGGCACCGAAGTCAGCGCCATCCCGCAAACGGGACATAAGGTCCAATAATCAGTGTGCGCGGCTGAACCGATCTCCTGGATGGTTTAACAGGGAAGGAGTTTTGATGGGTTTTTACATCGCGGCATCCGATGCTCCACGCTTTTATTTTTGTTGCGCCGCGGCGCGATAAATCCGAAGCAGGCCGTACTCAAATTTGTTTTGCAGAAATTCTTTTACGCCAACAATGTTTGCGAAACCAAATTTTTCAAAGGCTTCGGCAATTTCTTTTTGTTCTTCGTCCGTGAGCAACTGGTTCAACTCAATTTTTTCGCCGGTTTCAATTGCCGTCGCGAGGTGACCGTAAATCGTGCTTGTCGCGAAATCGCGCAGACGGGCGATTTCCTCCACCGATTTTCCGTCGCGAAAAAATTTCAAGGTTTCGCGCGCCGTGCTATTCAAATGCGGTTTGGGCGCTGGCGTTGCAGCGGTGAAAGAATCGTCAGCGAAAATCTGACGCGGATTGGTCAGCAGATGCGCCGCGATTTCCATGAGAAAAACTTCGCCGAACTCCTGTAATTTTTTTTCGCCGACGCCGTTGATGCGCGAAAATTCCCGTTCGCTCGATGGATATGTCCGCGCC
>JALYXC010000398.1 GCA_030947315.1 Verrucomicrobiota bacterium
GAAATTTATACAATGGGCGCGCTGGCTCAACCCAAGCAACTTCCTTACGTGGAAAAAATGACGCTCGTTTCAGCCATCGCCGGCGCTGGTGGAACGATCAAGGAATCTTATCTTTCCCACGTCGCCATCGTGCGCGGCTCGCTTTCCCAACCCAAAATTGCGATTGTGGATTATAAAGATATCATCAAAGGAAAAGCGGCGGACATCGTTTTGGAACCGCAGGATATTATTTATGTTCCCTACAAACCGTATCGCTATTTGAACCGTTACGCCGATTTAATTCTGAGCACGTTCGTGACTTCCATGGCCATCAATGAAGGCTCGCGCGCAGTGGCTGGAAACCAGGTTGCGCCTACCGGCGTGGTTATCCCATTGGGCAGTCGCATTACCGTGCAACCACCAGCACCCGCTCCGACTACCCGTTAATTTTTTTTTGGAATGCCCTTGCGCGCCGGGAAATTAACCTGATATTTTCCAGTGACTTTTTGGAGCCGATGTGGCGGAACTGGCAGACGCGCTAGACTCAAAATCTAGTACTCGCAAGAGTGTGTGGGTTCGACCCCCTCCGTCGGCACCATTAAAAAGACGCAACGTAAAAATAAAATTGCTTACGTTTTGTGGGAGGAAGTTCGTAAAAGGATTCCTGAAAATCAGAACGCGCTATGCTTCAGGATTTACCCTCAGATAGCGCGTCCGAATTCAAAAGCAACTTTGTCGGTTAAAAATTTTTAACGATTTTTGTCAGCCTTTTTTGTGGCTGCCTCTTCTTCCTCTTCCTCTTCGTTGGCTTCGATGTTGATGGTGCTTTCCGCGAGACCGCTCAGGCTTTCATCGGTTTCTTTTTCTTCGTCCAGAGTTTGACCCAGCAAATCCGCATCCTCCTCGCGCTCGAGCAATTTGGCCCAGGTGCAGAGCGTGCCGTAAACGGAAATTTCGTAATGCTCCACGCGTTGCGCCGCCGCAATCAAAGCAGCATCCAGCACATCTTCCGCAATATCCTCTTCCAAAAGCTCATCGGCTTCCGCGATCAAACCTTCCATCGCTTTGCATTTTTTACCTTTGGGCGAAGCGCCGAGACTTTCGAAAATTTGATCCAGCCTTTCCACATGCTCTTTGGTCAGATCCAAATGTTCCTCGATTGCGGAACGCAATTCGTCGGACGTGGCCGCTTCCGCAACTTTCGGCAAAGCTTTGACCAATTGAGTTTCCGCGCTGTAAATGTCGCGCAATTCTTCGAGATAAAGTTCTTGTAATGTATTTATTTTCATAAGCGTTTTTATTTTTATTTTTTAATATTAATAATTGTTAAGTTGCGGTTTCAATTATCCGATTCGTCCCGCCAACTCTCAATCAGCGGGCTGCCCTTTTTTTGGCTCAATTATTAGCGAGAAAATCAATCAGGGAAAAAAGTAGCGCGCCCGAGAATCCTGCACTTCTGAAAACAGCTTCTTTATTTCAATTTTTTGCCGCAGAATTATTTCCATGGCGTCGCTCAGTCTTGAAACAATTTCCAAAATTTATTTTGGAAAAACCCGGATTTGCGCCGTCACCAATCTTAATCTTGAGGTGCAAAGCGGAGAATTGCTGGTTTTGATTGGACCGTCCGGTTGCGGCAAAACCACCACTCTTCGCCTGATTGCCGGCCTGGAAAAACTCACCGCCGGGGAAATTTCGATTGATCATAAAATAATGAATAGTGTTTCGCCGCCCGAGCGGGACATCGCCATGGTTTTTCAAAACGCCGCTCTCTTTCCGCAATTGAACGTTTTTGAAAATATTGCTTTTGGACTGAAGCTGCGAAAAGTTGCGCCCGCCGCAATAAAAAATCGCATTGAGAAAACCGCCGAAATGCTCGGCTTAAAAAATTGTTTTCACCAAAAACCGAATGAAATTTCTGGCGGACAAGCGCAACGCGCGGCGCTGGCGCGCGCTCTGGTTCGCGAGCCGGAAATTTTTCTTTTCGACGAACCGCTTTCCAATCTGGATGCGCCGACGCGAATCCAATTGCGTCGCGAAATTGTCCGGCTCCAGAAGCGATTGGGCGTGACGATGATTTATGTCACCCATGATCAAAGCGAAGCGATGGCGATGGGCAATCGTATTGCGGTAATGAAAAATGGAGAGATTCAACAAGTGGCGGCGCCGTTAAAAATTTATCATCGCCCCGCCACTAGATTTGTCGCGGAATTTTTCGGCGCGCCGCCCATGAATTTTTTTCCAGGCGTCTTGATGCAAAAAAAAGAGGCGGTTTATTTTGAACGTGAAAACTTTTCGCTGCGCCTCTCCCAAGATTCCGGCGACTTTAAAAATTTTATCGGTAAAAAAATTATCCTGGGGATTCGTCCGGAAAATATTGAAGTGCAAACTGGCGAAATGAATTCTGAAAATACAGTGGAGGCCGCGATCGAAGCGATAGAGCCGATGGGCGCGCAAACTCATTTGGTTTTGAAAAGAGAAGATCAAACTTTTATCGCCAGTGTTTACGGTTGTTGCCAATTGGAATTAAACCAAAAAATTTTCATGATTTTTGATATGGCTCGGGCGCATTTTTTCGATGCGGAAACGGAAAGAAGATTGCCCTAATCAAAAAAGTTTTCTTGTCTGGGGGCCAGGTCAGACGGAAATTGCCAAAATGAATTCGCTTTCACTACATGAATTTCACGCAGGTTTAAATGCCAAATTCATGGAACTCAACGGCATGGAAGCCGTGGCTGATTACGGGGACGCGCTCGCGGAACATGCGGCCCTCGAGGAGTCCGCCGGAATTTTAGATTTAAGTTTTCGCAGTCGGCTTTGCCTCACGGGCGCGGACCGCCAAAAATTTCTCAATGGGCAGGTGACCAACAATGTCAAGGATTTGAAACTGGGCGAAGGCTGTTACGCGGCGCTCATCACGGCCAAAGGCAAAATGCAGAGCGACCTGAATATTTATTGTCTGGAAAATGAGTTGCTCCTCGATTTTGAACCCGGCTTGAGTGAAATCGTCAGCCAGCGTTTGGAAAAATTTATCATTGCGGACGACACGCAAATTGTGGAGGTGTCCCCGCATTACGGTTTGTTAAGTATTCAAGGGCCCAAAGCCGCGGCGGTTCTCGAAAATTTGGCACTCGGATTTTCTTTGCCGCAAAAGCTCATGAATTTTTCCAGTGAAAAAAATGAAACGCTTGGTGAACTTTATTTAATGCATCACTCGCGCACCCACCAGAGCGGCTTCGATTTTTTTGTTCCGACACCCGCGCTGGGCGCCGTGGCCGATAAACTAATTGCCGCCGCGAAAAAAATCGGCGGGCGGCCGTGCGGCTGGCAATCGCTCGAGATGGCGCGGATCGAAGCGGGCCTTCCGCGATTCGGCGCGGATATGGACGAGACGAATTTGCCGCCGGAAGCGGGTTTGGAGCGGGCGGTGAGTTACACCAAAGGTTGCTACATCGGCCAGGAAGTGATCGCTCGCATTCGGACTTATGGACAAGTGGCCAAGGCGTTGCGCGGTTTGCGTTTGGCGAATGATTTAAAAGTGTTGCCTAGGAAAGGGGACAAAATTTTTCTCGGTGAAAAAGAAATTGGTTATATTACCAGCGCCGTGGCCTCGCCGACGTTTCGGGCGAATATTGCGCTTGGATATGTTCGCCGCGAAGCCAATAAAATCGGCATCGAATTGAAGCTCCGCACCACCGAGGGTGAAAGTTCAGTGAGAACCGTGGAGTTGCCTTTTGCAGTTGGGATGAACATGAAGAGCCAATAATCACGAATAAATTGGACTTCTCCAGGATAATCGTTTAGACTCCCGCGATCAAAGTGGGCGCAAGCTGAGGTTGTTTTCAGAACTTAACCGGATGGCTGTCCTTCACGAATCGGCTTACAAAAGCCAAGGGTCTAAAATAATTTTTAAAAACATGAACTTAAAATTGAAATTTCTTTTCGGGAGCGCGGCATTTTATTTTTCAATTTTAAGTTTGGCCGTGGCGGAAACTAATTTTCTTGATCTGAGTTTTGATCCAGGCACCGGCGCGGGAAATACTTTTGTGGAAACCGTTTTGCCCCAGCCGGACGGCAAGGTTTTGGTTTGCGGCGCGTTCACGGTCTTTAGGGGTCAACCGCGAAACTATATCGCCCGGCTTAATTCCGATGGCAGCTTGGACACCAATTTCGTGGCGAGTCCCAGTTATTGGGTGCGTCACATGGCGTTGCAAACCGATGGGAAAATTATTATCGGCGGTTTTTTTACGTCGGTGGAAGGCCAGTCGCGAAATTTAATCGCGCGGTTGAATGCTAATGGAAGTCTGGACCCAAGTTTTAATCCAGGCAGCGGCGGGACGGGAACTTTAGGCGTGAGTATTACCGGTGTGCCGGATCCTTTCGTTTTTCAAACTGCGCTCCAGAGTGATGGAAAAATTTTAATCACAGGAAATTTTACGACTTACAATGGCGTCGGTGTCAATGGAATTGCGCGCCTGAACACGAACGGAACGCTCGACACAACTTTTCAGGTCGGGTCCGGTTTAAGCACGTGGGGCCGATCCATTCAAGTCTTGCCCAATAACCAGATTCTCGTCACGGGTTGGTTCGAAAACTACAACAACACTTCGCACAATCGAATGGTTCTGATCAATCCTAACGGATCGCCGGATAATTCTTTTCTGCCATTTTTTGGAGATCGGACTTCCGTTTACACCGCCCTCAAATTATCCAACGGCCAATATATTGTGGCGGGCCATTCGCTTAATTATCAAGGATTGTTCATGGAAGAAATGAGGCGATTAAATGCCAATGGAACCGTGGACACAAACTTCACGCCTCGAGCTAATGAGAAAGTCCAGTCGCTGGCCCTGCAGGCGGATGGCAAGATTCTGATGGTTGGAGAATTTTCGATGGTCAATGGAGTTCCGCGCAGCACCATTGCCCGGCTTAATTCCGACGGAACTCTCGACACGACCTTTTCGGCCAACGTGGATAACTGGGGCTGGACTGTGAAGGTGCAGAATGACGGGAAGATTCTTTTTTCCGGAGGATTTGCCAACGTGAACGGCGCGGTGCGCGGTGGCGTGGCGCGATTGCTGAGCGGTCCGCCGGAAAGTGCGCCGCAACTTTTCAATCCGATCCGAACGGGAAATACCTTCAACATTTCTGTTGCAACCGTCAGCGGAAAGACTTATGTCCTAGAGTATAAAAATTCTCTGTCTGTCAGCAATTGGATTTTGCTCCCGGCCGTTCCGGGAGATGGAACCATAAAAATTCTTTCAGATCCGGGAGCGTCGGTGGCCGAGCGGTTTTATCGAGTATTAGAAAATTAAATAAAATATGAAAATGAAATTTGCCTTCAGTTTAACTC
>JALYXC010000419.1 GCA_030947315.1 Verrucomicrobiota bacterium
ATGTAAAACCAGCGTGGGGATTTGCAACTGTGGCAAAATTGAAGTGCGATCCGGACGCCGCGCCATAGCCTCCAAAGCCCAGCAGATTCCGGCGATGCCCGCTTTTTCCGCGCCTTGCTGAGGAAATTTTAAGAACGATTTATTTTCCAAATTAGCTGGCGCAAACAGTTTTGGAATCGCCGCAACTGCGGCTAGTTGCCAGCCTTCTTTTTTTATTTTTTCAATCATTTGCCGGCGACCTTGGCGCGCTTCGGCGCTGTCGGCGCGCGCTTGCGTGCTGATAAGTCCGAGCCCCGATAATTTTTTTGGATAACGTTCCGCGAACGCAAGCGCGACATAACCGCCCATGGACATTCCGGCGACGACGGCGCGCGGAAGATGATGAACTTCGAGTAGGCGCGCAATTTCGTCAGCAAAAAAATCAATCGAAGGTCCGTCAGAAGCAATCGGATTGTCGCCAAAGCCGGGCAGATCAGGCGTGATGAGATTGATTTTATTTCCCAGTTCAGCTTTGACGAAGTCCCATAAAGTATGATCAAACGGATAACCATGAATTAAAATGAGAGCCGGTTTCATAAATTTTTATTTTCGCCCGCTGGCAACGCCAAAAATCCTAAATCAAAAATTTTGTTTTGTTTCGTTTCTTTTTTTTGCGTGGCTGGGGGTTTCAAATAATTCCCGCGTCCACTTTTTTATTTCGCCCGGCGCGGCGTCAAAGGGATCTAAAAGCGACAGAGTGCTGCGTCCTTCGGCGCCGAGAATTTCCCAATCAATATAATATTCCATGATTTGTTTTTTGAGAATTTGCATCGCTTGGGAACGAAGAGCCGCGCGGGTATTTTTTGGTGCGATCAAAGTCGCCTCCTCAATTTCATTTTTTGGAATATTCCATTCGTCGGGCGTTTTCGCCAGCGCCAATCCGAGACTGCGCGCGGGATCAATATGATGAAATTCGAGGTCTTGCGATTTGAGCCACGGATCGCTCCAATTGATTTTTTCCTGGGCCATGAATTGTTGAAAAAGCCAATGTTTGCTGATCCAATCCACCTGTCCGATTAACTTTGCCGGCTCAGTCGCCAGAGCCGCAAGTGTCTTATTCCAAACCTGAAGGAGCAGATTGGTTTCTTCATCGCGTCCCTGAAATTCCCGCTGGGCCGCGTCGCAAAATTGTTGCAACAAGGCGACCGCCTCAGCGCAACGGCCATTGGCTAGAGGCACGAGCCAAGGCCCGCTGGCTTGATGCGATAAATTGCGAAAGCTCATCACGGCATCGCTCAGCACAATTTTCGGCAGCGCATCGGCCTCCAGCAGATCGAGCACGAGCGAGGTGGTGCCGATTTTTAAAAGGAGCGCGGCGGGTAAAACATTGGTGTCGCCATGCAGCAAATGGAGTCGGCGATATTTGCGCGAATCGGCCAATGGTTCATCGCGCGTATTGATAATGGCGCGATTAAATTGCACCCATTCAAAAAGATCATTGTTAATATAATCGGCGCGCTGGCTGATTTGAAAAAGACCGTCGCAACCCGGTTGAGCCACTTCGCCGCGAAACTCCGCCGCGATGGTTGCGCCGACGCGGCCCGAGCCAGCGTAAAGCAAACGCAAAGTTAAAAACGCCAGCAACGATTGGACATTCGATTCCGTCAGCGGCGCGTGACGACGCACCAAATAATTTTCGTGACAGCCAAACGTAGCGCCTGTATAATGATCAATATTATTGCGGATGAAACTAACTTCGCGCTCCAAGCCGAGTTCTTCGACGCCTTTTTGAATGATGGCGTCACCCGCTTGGTCGTAACGAAGCACATCGAGCAGCGAGAGACATTCCGGCGTGCAATATTCCAAGTGGCCCATATCAATATAAGCGCGACCACCATTAAAAAGAAAACCGCCGTTGCCGGCCGGTTCATCCCAATCGCGCTGATGAACATCGATCAAACCGAATTGTTGATTTCTAAAAATCCAATCGCGCACTCGAGTAATCGCCCCGGGCGAGACCGGAAGATTATTGGTCAGGCAACCATATTCAGTTTCGATGCCGACAACGCGATTCATACCTGGCGGAAATATAAAGTGACGGGACCCTGCTCGCCACCGGATTTGGAATAAATTTTTCTGGGAAGGTTTCTGCTCGAATGCTCGGAGCGAAAACTATCCAGAGATGTCGCAACAAGTGTTTTTTTAATTTATTTTTTCGTATTGCAGATTCGGACTCAAGAGGTATTTCCTTTACGAAAAATTGCAGTCGAAACATCAAAATCCCTTACCTTGGAGAGGATCGCAGAAGGATAATTCCATTTCCAACCATCTCTTTCGTAATTTACACCCGGCAAGCTTGTGGCAATAAACAACTCATTAGAGTTAATCCTATTGAATGAGGATTGTTTTTCGTCCAGTTTCATAGAATATTCAGTCGACTTCCGACCGCCTGTAAAATAACTTATACTTGCTTCGGCCGGAACCCATATTTCTTTATCAGGTTTGATAAAACGTTCGACCTTCATTCTACTAGTCAGGTCAGTCTCGCCAGTTTCAAATCGCCAACACCTTTCCATTCTACTCATCATATATCCATGTTCGGAATCTAGCCAAATCCGAAAGAAGCTATGAGAAGTGCCGTTCAATTGTGCATTTTCCGCTTCAATACCGATCAATTTCAAATCGGCCGATGACTTATCTAAAATCTTAAGAGCAAGTCGCCCATCGCCCCCCTCGTCAGCCAAAAAAAGCCCCTCTCCAAGAGGTAGAT
>JALYXC010000431.1 GCA_030947315.1 Verrucomicrobiota bacterium
AACAAATAACGCGGCTCTTCACCGCTCATGTGATGATGAATGGCGAAAATGTTGATGTTCGATTTGCGCAATGATTTAAGAACGCCTTGCAGTTCGGTTTCCAAAACAACGAAGTCGCCGTCCACCAGAGCATTGTCATCGGCTCCAGCAAACGCCGCCCAGGTGTTCACGCCCATTTCTTTTCCAACTTCGCAGCCGCAAGCCATTTTTGCTTTGCGCCCGAACACGGCTTTGAACATTCCGTCTTTGGTTTCGCCTTTGTTGTCTAAAACTTTTTGCAATGGTTCCGGCGAGACGGAATTTTTTTCAGGCAGCGGAGATTTACCAAAAGTTTTTGCCGGTGTCGGATTGGCCGCGCGAATTTCTTTGACGGTATCGAGGGTGGCACGAACGCCTTTTGCTAATTTGTCCGCGTCGCCTTCACCCGCGATGTGCATGAAATAAACTTTCGGGTCATCGAAGAAAAAATGATTGTGCAGCGCGGTGACTTGCAGACCGTGGTCGAGCGCGACGGACATCGCCGCATTCACTTCGTCCTGAAATAAAACCCAGTCGCCCATGACCATTGCTTCGGATTTTTTTCCGGGAGTAAAAGCCGCCCACGAAGTCAGTCCCATGAACGGCGGAATCTGCCAACCGTCCACGGAAATTTTCACGTCCGTTCGCGGCAAGGTAATTTTATAAACATTTTCCTGCTCGTTGAATTTCCCTTTCAGTCCGGTGATTTCACTAATCTTGTTGGTGTCGAGTTCGTTCGCGGCAAATCCATTTGCGGCGATTGCGAGAATTAAAAGTGCTAAACTTTTTTTCATAATTTTTCCTTTTGTTTTTATGTTCCTGGAATTCGATGGGATTTTCCTTCATCCGTTCCGCGAAACCAGCTTCGCAGATAAGAGTTTAAAAGTGTTCAGAATCCAACTCAGCGCGAATAACCCCGCCAGCCATTGCGTTGTCGCTACTAACAGGTAGATGCGATGGACTGCATAAAATTTGTTATCGTCGATCACGCTTCGCGATTGAAAATCGAGCAAGGCATCCATCCGTCCATGAATCAACCAAAGCGCACAGAGACAAACGACCATGATTCCCCACGCCGTCCAGCCCATGCGCAGTTTGGCTTCTTCTTTTTTCTGGCGCGATGCCAGATACAATTCCAGCGCCAATAGAGCCAATAAAACCGCGCACAGATAATTCATCTTCTGGGTGACTTGTTGCGTGATGAAGCCCTGCCGAATTTTACTTCGCAAAACCTGATGCCCGGTGGGAATAACTATCAGCGCGTAGAACGTAAATCCACCCCACCAGACGGCAAAGAGCGCAACCAGAAAAAATCGCCTCCACCACGCGGGCAAGTTAGGAGCCGTTCCGTTTGGAAAATTATTTTCCATCTGGTGATGCCTCGGTCTGTTGTTTGAGATTTCGCAAACCTGTTGCCATATCGCCGCTCATTAAACGGTCAAAGGCCAAACCAATCCAACGTTTAACGGGATTTGCGCCCAGCGGTGCGTGTAATGTCCAGACCACCTTCAGGCCATTTGTTGTTTTCTCATACAAGATTGAACCGTGAAAAATTTGGGTGCCGCGTTCAAAGTTCAATTCGTATTCAATGCCGAGAGCCGGGTCAGCTTTGATAATTCGCACCGTTCCGTTACCGCTGGATTTGCCTTCTGCAATCATGACCTGCCCTACGCCGCTTTCCGTTCCTGCAAAACGCACTTGCATGTCAGGGAAGCGATTGGTTGTCCACGCGGTCCATTCCGGCCACAAACGGAGTGAAGCTATCCGCCTATAAACCTTCCCGGCTTCGGCTTGAATCAGGATGCTTTGCTCGACACGCGCAGAATTGGGCAGGACAAATCCAACCGCAATCAGCAGCAACAAAACCGATGTCAATCCAAGCAAAAGTTTTTTCCACTTTTTCATCACGCCTTGATAATCCCTTTGCCATCTTGAAAAGAAAGCCGGATTTTGGTTTTGTGCTTCTCGCGAAATAGAGACGAAATGAATTTGGAATCTGAAACAAAACCTGTTGGAGAAGCGGAAGCTTCGCATCCCAGTTTCCGCGCAGCATTTGGTTTTTGGTTGAAGCTTGGCTTCATCAGTTTCGGCGGGCCGGCGGGACAAATCGCCATCATGCAGACGGAATTGGTGGACAGGAAAAAATGGATTAGCGAATCGCGTTTTCTGCACGCGCTCAATTTTTGCATGTTGCTCCCCGGCCCCGAAGCGCAACAGCTCGCCATTTATATCGGCTGGCTTTTGCATCGCACCTGGGGCGGCATCGTCGCGGGCGCGCTGTTTGTCATTCCTTCCATGTTCGTGCTTTGGGGATTGAGTTTTGTTTACGTGACTTTTGGAAATGTTCCGTGGGTTGCGGCAATTTTTTACGGACTGAAACCCGCCGTGCTCGCCATTGTGGCGTCAGCGGTGATTCGCATCGGGAAAAAAGCGCTGAAAAATTCCGTGATGTGGTCGCTCGCCGCGCTGGCCTTTGTCGCGATTTATTTTTTCAAAATTCCTTTTCCCATTATCATCATTGCGGCGGGATTGATTGGTTTAATCGGCGGAAAATTCTGGCGCGGAAAATTTTTAGTCTTCAGCGGACACGGCGGAAAAAAATCGGAAGAATCTGTTCTCAGCGATGACTCGGAAACTCCGGCCCACGCCAAACCTTCGCTCGCGCGCGCTCTGAAAATTTGTTTGGCCGGTCTGGCGTTGTGGTGGATTCCCGTGGCGCTCGTCGGCGTTTTTCTCGGAACGAACCATGCGATTTTTCGCGAAGGAATTTTTTTCAGCAAAGCTTCGATGGTCACCTTCGGCGGCGCGTATGCCGTGCTGCCGTATGTGTCGCAAGAGGCGGTCGAAACGCATCACTGGCTCGGCGCGGGACAAATGCTCGACGGTCTCGGACTCGCCGAAACCACGCCGGGGCCGCTCATCATGGTACTGCAATTTGTCGGCTTTCTTGGCGCGTGGAATTTTCCGGGGACTCTGCATCCGCTCGTCGCCGCGACGCTCGGCGCGTTTATCACGACATGGACAACCTTCGTGCCGTGCTTCCTCTGGATTTTTCTCGGCGCACCGCACATCGAGCAACTGCGCGGCAATGTGAAATTAACCACGGCGTTGTCCGCAGTGACGGCGGCGGTAGTCGGCGTGATTTTAAATCTCGCCGTCTGGTTTGGATGGCATGTGATTTTTCCCGGCGCGAAAACGGTGGATTGGTTTGCCGTCGTCGTAAGCCTTGTCGCTTTCGTCGGCCTGACGAAATGGAAGTGGGATGTTATCCCCGTTGTGTTGGGCGCAGGAATTTTAGGAGTTATTTATAAAACTCTTTTCGCCTTTTGAAAACAAAAACGGCTATGGCTGGCGTGGTTAGGTTCTAAGTTCGCGTCATCCCCACCGGTGAAAAGACAAAACAGTATCGGCCACGGGCGTGGAGAACAGGATAATTTCATCTCCGCCGCGAGTTAAATTTCAGTTCCAATTTTTTATTCGTCCCCTTAAGCTTTTTTTAATGACTTTCACAAAAGAAGAGCTTTGGCAACGCTTTCAAAAATATTACATCGAGTTTCCAGAAATCGGCTTCGCCATTGATTTGAGTCGGATGAATTTTTCCGAGGATTTTTTCGATTCGATGAAAGAGCGCATGGAAAAAACGTTTAAGGCCATGGCCGAACTCGAAAAAGGCGGCATTGCCAATCCCGACGAAAAAAGAATGGTCGGCCATTATTGGCTGCGAAATCCCGCGTTGGCTGCCACCAAGACAATTCAAAACGAAATCGAACAAACTATTTCCGAGATAAAAATTTTCGCCCGTGAAATTCATGAAGGAAAAATCTGCGGCGAAAAAGGCGACTTCAAAAATCTTCTGGTCGTCGGGATTGGCGGGTCAGCGCTGGGGCCGCAATTCGTTTCTCACGCGCTGGGTCATCCTTTAACCGACAAACTGGCGATTTATTTTTTTGACAACACCGACCCCGACGGAATGGACAAGGTTTTGGCAAATTTTATTACCGAACTCGGCCAAACCCTTTGCCTGGTCATTTCAAAATCCGGCGCCACAAAAGAAACGCGCAACGGAATGCTGGAAGCCGAAGCCGCTTATAAAGCCGCAGGATTAAATTTTGCTAGACATGCCGTGGCCATCACGGGTCTTAATAGTGAATTAGACAAATTCGCACTTCAAAATAATTGGATTCGAAACTTTCCCATGTGGGATTGGATCGGGGGCCGCACCAGCGAGTTTTCGGCCGTAGGAATGTTACCTGCTAGATTACAAGGTTTCAATATCGACAAAATGCTGGCAGGAGCAAAAGCTTGTGACGAATTGACTCGGATTGCAACCATCGAAAAGAATCCCGCCGCACTATTGGCACTGACATGGTTCTATATCGGTAACGGTAAAGGTGAAAAAGATATGGTCATTTTTCCCTATAAAGACCGTTTAGAGATGTTTTCGCGATATCTCCAGCAATTAGTAATGAAATCTTTGGGAAAAGAAAAAGATTTATTGGGCACTATCCTTCGTCAAGGAATGACTGTTTACGGAAATAAAGGTTCCACTGATCAACATGCTTACGTGCAGCAGCTCCGAGATGGAGTTTTGAATTTTTTTGTAACATTTATTGAAGTGTTGAGAGATCGCGATGAACCATCTATCCAAGTTGAACCTAATACAACGTCGGGCGATTTTCTGAATGGGTTTTTTCTTGGAACGCGTTCTGCACTATACGAGAATGGACGAGAATCAGTTACGTTAACGTTACAGGAGGTTTCGGATTTCAGTATTGGCGCCTTAATTGCCTTGTTTGAACGAGCGGTTGGTTTTTATGCTTTTCTAATAAATGTCAATGCTTACGATCAGCCAGGAGTTGAAGGTGGAAAAAAAGCAGCGAGCAAGGTGATTGCGTTACAAGAGAAAATTCTGTCTTATTTAAAAGAGAAAAAAGGTCACGCTCTGACATGCTCGCAACTTGCGAGTGGGCTTGGCGCTCATGATGAATTTGAAACCGTATTCAAGAAATGCGAACATCTAGCGGCCAACGCACGCCTGGAAAAAATTCAAAGCAAAATATCTTTGGAAAATTTGTATAAAATTGTTTAAGAATGTTTGTTTTTCCGAAAAAGTTTGAGGTGATAGTCATTGGGGCTGGCCATGCCGGTGTTGAAGCGGCCTTAGCTTCAGCACGGATGGGTTGCCAAACGTTACTCTTGACAACCAATGCGGATACGATTGGACAAATGTCATGCAATCCGGCAATCGGCGGTTTGGCCAAAGGACATTTGGTGCGAGAAATTGATGCGTTGGGCGGTGAAATGGGAAAGGTAACGGATATGACGGGTTTGCAGTTTCGGATGTTAAATACGAAAAAAGGACCTTCCGTGCGGGCGCCCCGCACCCAATGCGATAAAAAAGCATATCAATTCCACCTCAAATGGATTTGTGAACGCCAAGAAAATTTGGATATTAAACAGGGCCAATCGTCAAAACTTCTTTGCGCAAATAGCGAGGTTTATGGGGTCGAAACGACTTTGGGCGTTCAGTTTCACGGAAAAACCGTGGTCGTGACGACCGGAACTTTCCTTCGTGGATTAATGCATATTGGTTCCAATCAACAATCGGGAGGTCGTGCGGGCGAATCAGCAGCGATGAGTTTGTCAGACTCATTAATGGAAATGGGATTGGAGTTGGGTCGTTTAAAAACCGGCACACCTCCGCGTCTATTGCGACGTTCAATAAATTTTTCCAAAACAACCATCCAAGAGGGCGACGATCCGGTTCCCTATTTCACTTACTGGAAGGATGATCTCTGGAATGATTCGTTGTTCCACGTGGAACAATTAGCACGGGCGAGCCAAACACCAATTTCTGAACTAAAATACCCGCCCGGTTCTATTTTGCAATGCATAAATGGACAATTGCCGTGCCATATAACATACACCACCGATAGAACTGCTGAAATTATTCGTGCGAATCTTCATAAGTCGCCAATGTATTCTCGGGTCATTGAAAGTAGCGGACCCCGCTATTGTCCCTCCATTGAAGACAAAATTGTTAAATTTGCGGAGAAGGAGCGTCATCAGATTTTTCTGGAGCCGGAAGGAATCGCTACCGATGAAATTTATGTTAATGGATTTTCCACGTGCCTCCCCTTTGAAACGCAAATTGATCTGGTAAAAACAATCGCTGGATGCGAACAAGCGGAAATTCTGCGTCCTGCCTATGCCGTTGAATACGATTTCGTATATCCCACCCAGCTTCATCCCTCGTTGGAAACCCAAACCTGCCGAAATCTGTTTTTGGCCGGACAAATCAACGGCACCTCGGGTTATGAAGAGGCTGGCGCCCAAGGATTAATGGCGGGAATCAATGCGGCTCGTCGCGTTCAGAATCGCGAGCCAATCATTTTGCGACGAAACGAAGCTTACATTGGCGTTTTGATTGATGATTTAGTCACTAAGGGAACAACTGAACCTTATCGAATGTTCACTTCACGGGCTGAATACCGCCTTATTTTGCGCCAGGATAACGCAGATTTGCGCCTTAGCGAGATTGGCTATAAAATTGGCCTTCTGCCAGAACGAAATTATCAAAAGTTCCAAGCGAAAAAGAATTCAGTTTATGAAGAACTTAATCGTTTAGAAAAAACCCGTGATGGTTCAGAAACTCTGGCCCAAATTTTGCGGCGGCCTCGGGTGAATTATGCGGATTTACCATGCCCAAAGGAGACTCTAAGTCTTGAGATTATTGAACAGGTCGAAATTATCTTGAAATACGCCGGATATATTGAGCGACAAGAAATTGAAATCGCGAAATTTAAAACTCTAGAAGATAAACAAATTCCACTGGGATTTAATTACGCCTCCGTACCGAGTTTGAGAACCGAAGCACGCCAAAAACTAATTAAAATTCGCCCGATCACTCTGGGCCAAGCCTCGCGGATTTCGGGAGTTTCTCCTTCTGATATTAGCGTTCTAATGGTCTGGATGAAAAAGGGTTCCGATTCCAAGGCTATCCGAGAAACGCCAACAGATTTTGCTGTTGTTTAAGTATTTTAGCGCCTCCTATTTTTTCCCGTTCGCCTCGTTTTAATGGGACTAAATGACTCTATAACAGAGTCTAAATGTCTCCTTATGTGTCTCGGAGAGATTTTTAACGATTTATAACCTATTGACAATAAGTCTTTTAGGACATTTCTCCGACACGGCACCCGGATTGCTATGGAGCTTTGGATAATTTTAAAACATTAAAAAAATTTATGGCAAAAGTACTAGGCATTGATTTAGGGACCACGAATTCCTGTATGGCGGTGATGGAAGGCGGGGAACCCCTTGTTCTCGAAAATTCCGAAGGCAAACGAACTACTCCGTCCGTGGTGGCATTCACCAAAACTGGCGAGCGACTCGTGGGCGACGCGGCCAAACGGCAAGCCGTCACTAATTCCCGCAATACGGTTTATTCTATTAAACGCTTCATGGGCCGAAAATTCGACGAAGTTCAGGAGGAAATTAAACGCGTTCCTTACAAGGTCGTCAAAGCTTCTAATGGAGACGTTGCGGTCGAAGTGGAAGTTGAAGGAAAAGCTAAGCAATTTTCGCCACCGGAAATTTCCGCGATGATTTTGTCCAAACTTAAGGCCGATGCGGAAAGGCGATTGGGAGAAAAAATCGCCCAAGCCGTTATCACCGTTCCCGCCTACTTCAATGATTCACAGCGCCAGGCCACCAAGGATGCAGGACGCATCGCTGGTTTGGAAGTTCTGCGCATCATTAACGAACCAACCGCCGCATCGCTGGCCTACGGCCTGGATAAAAAGAAAGACGAAAAGATCGCCGTTTACGATCTCGGCGGCGGCACTTTTGATATTTCCGTCCTTGAGATTGGCGACGGTGTTTTTGAAGTCAAAGCGACCAATGGCGACACCCATTTAGGCGGCGATGATTGGGATAACAAGCTCATGGACTGGATTCTCGACGAATTCAAAAAAGAGCAAGGCATGGATTTGCGCAAACAACCTGACGCACTTCAGCGCATTAAAGAAGAAGCCGAAAAAGCAAAAATCGCCCTGTCCAGTTCCCAACAATATGACATTAATCTGCCATTCGTCACCGCAGATGCCAGCGGGCCCAAACATATTTCCATGAAGTTGACTCGCGCGAAAATGGAACAGCTTTGCGACAGTCTTTTCGAGCGAACCATCCCTCCCGTCAACAATTGTTTGAAAGACGCGGACGTCGCGGCCAACAAGATTGACGAATTAGTTTTGGTTGGCGGTATGACACGTATGCCGCGCGTCGTGGAGACAGCCCATTCATTGGTTAACAAACCGCCACATCAAGGCGTTAATCCTGATGAAGTCGTGGCGATCGGCGCAGGTATTCAAGGCGGCGTGCTTAAAGGCGAAGTCAAAGATGTTTTGTTGCTTGATGTAACTCCCCTTTCATTGGGAATCGAAACTCTGGGCGGCGTCTTTACAAAGCTAATTGAGCGCAACACAACCATTCCAACCCGTAAATCAGAAATTTTTTCCACAGCTTCGGATAATCAACCCGGCGTGGAAATTCACGTGTTGCAAGGTGAACGTCAGTTTTCCAAAGACAATAAAACGATCGGTAAATTTAATCTAACCGATATTCCACCGGCGCCGCGTGGGATGCCGCAAATCGAAGTGACTTTCGATATTGATGCCAATGGCATTTTGCATGTCAGCGCCAAAGATTTGGGCACTGGTAAAGAACAAAAGATCAGCATCACGGCCAGCAGCGGTCTTTCCAAAGACGAAATAGAAAAAATGAAGAAAGACGCCGAACTGCATGCCGATGAAGATAAACAAAAAAAGGAAGAAATCGAAGCGCGTAACGAAGCGGACAACACCGTTTATCGTACCGAAAAGTTGTTGAAAGATAATGCCGATAAAATTTCGGCCGAGGCTAAAGCGAATGTTGAAAAGGCGATTGCTGATGCAAAGGAAGCTCTGAAAGGCACAGACACCGCTGCAATTAAATCAGCTTCGGAAAAATTAAATGAAGCCGTACAAACCGTTTCCGCCGAACTCTATAAAGCCGCTTCCGAAAAAGCGCAGGCCGGAAAATCGCAACCCGGCGCCACACCTTCCCCGGAAACGGAAGGCCAGGAATCTTCCAAAAAGGACGATACTATCATTGACGCCGAAGTCGTGGATGAAAAGAAAGATTAAAAACTTGATAACAAAATTTTCCCGTAACGTGTGTCGCGGGATTTAATTCGTAGTGAAACAAAACAAAAGGAAAATAAAATATGGCATTAAATGTTAAACCGCTCGGCGACCGAATTCTGGTTGAACCAGCGGAAGAAAAAGAAACGAAAAAAGGCGGCATCATTATTCCAGATACCGCTAAAGAAAAACCGATGGAAAGCGTTGTTATCGCTCTCGGCACCGGCAAGACAGATGACAATGGCAAAAAAGTTCCCTTTGAAGTCAAAAAAGGCGACCGCGTTTTGGTCAGCAAATATGGCGGCACCGAAATCAAACTCGACGGCAAAGAATATAAAATTCTCAATGTGGACGATATCCTCGCCGTCATTGAATAACCTCAACTATCAACTTAACTAAAGACTAAATATTATGGCAGCAAAACAATTAATTTTTGACGAGGCAGCTCGTCAGTCCCTTCTTAAAGGCGTCGAGAAACTTACTCGGGCCGTTAAAGCTACCCTTGGGCCTAAAGGACGCAACGTGGTTCTCGATAAAAAATTCGGTTCCCCTACTGTAACGAAAGACGGCGTTACTGTCGCCAAGGAAATCGAACTCGAAGATCCCTACGAAAACATGGGCGCGCAAATGGTTCGGGAAGTCGCCAGTAAAACCAGCGATATCGCGGGTGACGGCACCACCACAGCCACCGTTCTCGCTGAAGCGATTTATCGCGAAGGCTTAAAAAACGTGACCGCTGGCGCCAGCCCGATCAGTTTGCAACGCGGCATCAATAAAGCTGTGGAAGCTGCAGTCGAACATCTCACAAAAATCGCCAAAAAAGTCAAAGACAAAGAAGAAATTAAACAAGTCGCCACCGTTTCCGCAAACTGGGATACTATGATTGGTGAAATTATTGCGGACGCCATGGACAAGGTCGGCAAAGACGGAACCATCACCGTAGAAGAAGCCAAGTCCATCGAAACTACTCTCGATGTAGTTGAAGGTATGCAATTCGACAAGGGCTACCTCTCGCCTTACTTCGTCACCAATGCCGAGTCCATGGAAGTAAAGTTGGAAGATGCTTACATTCTTAATTACGAAAAGAAAATCAGCAGCTTGAAAGATATGCTACCTATTCTCGAAAAAGTCGCCAAGCTCGGCAAACCTCTTCTTATCATCGCAGAAGATGTCGAAGGTGAAGCGCTCGCGACTCTTGTGGTCAATAAGCTGCGTGGAACTTTGAATATTTGCGCGGTAAAAGCTCCCGGCTTCGGCGACCGACGCAAGTCCATGATGGAAGATATCGCCATTCTTACTGGCGGTAAATGCATTACTGAAGACCTCGGTATCAAGCTCGAATCCGTTGGATTGGAAGACCTCGGTCGCGCCAAATCTATTGTCATTGACAAGGAAAATACCACCATCGTCGAAGGCTACGGAAAATCTCCTGACATTCAGGGGCGCGTCAATCAGATACGCCGCCAGATTGAAGAGACTACTTCCGATTACGACAAAGAGAAATTGCAAGAACGTCTCGCCAAACTTGCGGGCGGAGTTGCGGTAATTAACGTGGGCGCGGCCACTGAAACCGAGATGAAAGAAAAGAAAGCTCGCGTGGAAGACGCCCTGCACGCCACGCGCGCCGCAGTGGAAGAAGGTATTGTTCCTGGCGGTGGAGTAGCTCTGCTCCGTTGTTTGCCGGCGATTGAGGCATTAAAATTGCCCGATCCAGATGAACAAATCGGCGTTGAAATTGTCAAGCGCGCGATTGAATCACCACTTCGCGCTCTGGCTTCCAACGCTGGTGTGGAAGGTTCGATTATCGTGCAAGAAGTCAAAAAGCGCAAAGGTAACGAAGGATATAATCTCGCTTCCGGCCAATACGAAGACCTCGTCAAAGCCGGAGTAGTAGACCCGAAAAAAGTTACTCGCTCCGCTTTGCAAAATGCGGCGTCTATCGCCGGACTATTGCTTACTACTGAAGCTTTGATTACCGAAGTTCCCGAAAAAGAAAAACCAGCTCCGGCTGGCGGCGGACACGGTCACGGCGGCGGCATGGGCGGAATGGACTACTAATCTGAATTGTCCGGTGAAGGCAGCCAGCCAGCCGCCTTCATTTTTTAAAAGTAATATTAGAAAAATTAACGAAACAAAAACTCGGCTGGCGAAAGTCAGCCGAGTTTTTTTAATCAATTTGCGGTTCGCTAAGCGCGAGTTCTTTTGCATAGGCGGCTCCCCATTTTTTTTGCAGCAATGGTTCCAATTGTTCCCAACCCCGATCTCGCGGAATATTCATCTGATGAAATGCAAACATGAAGGCGCGCGCGGCCTGATAAATTTCGCTGTAAGGGGCATCATTTTTTTTTATTGCTTTGGCGAGAGCCGTAGCCGCGTCGTTCATCATTTCAGTGACGTCGAGTTTGGGGAGTGGTTTCAACTTATAGAGAGTTTCTCCGGCCCGAAGATAGCTGTAAAATTTCCGCAGACTGGAATAATCACTCTGCTTGAACCCGTCCGCCGCCCGCCGATGTGCCGCGGCTATTTGTATTTCAGAGAGATTGGATTTACTTACGACAAATCGCGCATCGAGGTAAATTATAAGCGGGTCGTTGCAGCCGGCGGCCAAGGCTTTTTCACAGTCGCGACCGATTTGTGCGGCGAGGGCCTCGTCGCCCATCTGGCCCGCGCGCCATTCGGCAAATAACTTCAATGCTTCTTTAGCCGGCGTGTCCCATTGCGGGTTGCGATGTCCAACCTTTTTATATTCCTGTAATGTTGTTTTTAAATTCCACTGTAGCCGTTTTTCTTTTTCAGAAGAGCAGGACATCAGCGTTCCCATCAGCAAAGCGCCGCAAAATAAAATTTGTAAGGTTATTTTGCGTGATAAACTACTTTTCATTTTATAAATTCAATTGTACAATTAATTTCTCGATTCGAGAAGCCTTATGAAAAATCGTGAATTCTCAAACAAAATACTTCGCGCCTTTACTCTGATCGAACTCCTGGTAGTGATTGCAATCATTGCCCTATTGGCGGCTTTGCTTTTGCCCACTCTCAACAAATCCAAAGCGCAGGCTTACCAGGCCAGTTGCATTAATAATTTGAAACAACTCGGCACCGCCATTCAAATGTATGCCGACGAACATGATGACCGTTTGCCCGGACCTGTCTGGCAAGGACTATATGCGCAATATTTTGATGACCCGATTCGTATGCTGTATTACATTGCGCCATATTTGGGATTGCCGCGCGGAACGAATTCTGAAGTGCATGTCGCCAAGGTAGCGATTTGTC
>JALYXC010000443.1 GCA_030947315.1 Verrucomicrobiota bacterium
ACATTCGTGGGCCACGAAATTACCTTTGCCTTTGTAAAGAACTGGAAAAAATTTATTCAGCCGATGCGCCATATAATTTGCATTGAGAATCGCCATCTTCGTGGCTTCGGTTAAACCCGCGCCGCCCATCAACGAAATATAAACCCACGAAATTGTGAGAATACTCGCGCTGCCCCACGGTGCGGCGGCGACTGCGCCAATTGGATTTTCTCCACCAAGATTTACCACGGAATGTCCCGGCAAAAATTCAACCAGATGTTCCGCGACTCCAATCGGCCCCATGCCCGGCCCGCCGCCGCCGTGCGGAATGCAAAACGTTTTGTGCAGATTCAAATGACAAACATCCGCGCCGATATTTCCGGGCGAACACAAACCGACTTGCGCATTCATGTTCGCGCCATCCATGTAAACCTGCCCGCCATGTTCATGAATAATTTTGCAAACCTCGCGAATGCTTTCCTCAAAAACGCCGTGCGTCGAAGGATACGTCACCATCAACGCGGCGAGATTATTTTTGTGCGTCGCGGCTTTCGCGCGCAAATCGTTCACGTCGATATTTCCATTCGTATCGCAAGCGACCGCGACAACTTCCATTCCGGCCATGATTGCGCTGGCGGGATTTGTGCCGTGCGCAGAAGTGGGAATGAGACAAATTTTTCGATGCGATTCCCCGCGATTCTCATGAAATTTTTGAATGACGAGCAAGCCCGCGTATTCGCCTTGTGAACCGGCATTCGGCTGCAACGAAATCCCGGCGAAGCCGGTAATTTCCGCGAGCCATTGTTCGAGTTGCTGAAAAATAATTTGATAACCACGCGCTTGCGAAAGCGGCGCGAACGGATGGATTTTGGAAAATTCCGGCCACGACACCGGAAACATTTCTGCCGTCGCATTTAATTTCATCGTGCAGGAACCGAGCGGAATCATGGAAACGGTAAGCGACAAATCTTTATTCTCGAGCCGCTTGATGTAACGCAGCATTTCGGTTTCAGAATGAAACTTATTGAAGACAGGATGTTCGAGAAATTTCGACGTGCGACGCAGATGTTCTGGGATGGTGAGTGTTTCATACCACGGACTTTTGGTAATTTGCTCCATCGTGAACGAAAGGGGTTTGTCGTCGTGAATAATTCGGAGAAGCAGTTCTACGTCTTCAACAGTGGTGCTTTCATCGAAAGAAATTCCGACTCGATGCTCATCTATAATTCGAAGGTTGAAATTATTCTTTGCGGCAGCTTCGTGAAAATCATTTGCCTTCTTCGTCCCTGAGTTAAGGACGATGGTATCGAAATAAGTTTCGTCGCCACGGCCCATCCCGCCATGTCCACCGTGAGATTTATTCATGGAAAGTTCACGAAGTCCGGCGGTAAAAAGATTCATTAAGCCGTGAATTCGTTCCGCAATTTTCCTTAAACCTTCCGGCCCGTGATAAACCGCATACATCGATGCCATGTTTGCGAGCAAAGCTTGGGCAGTGCAAATATTGCTCGTCGCTTTTTCGCGGCGAATATGTTGCTCGCGAGTTTGCAATGAAAGTCGAAGCGCAGGTTTGCCACTTGAATCTTTGGATACGCCAATCAAGCGTCCCGGCATGGAACGTTTATAAATTTCGCGCGTGGCAAAAAATGCTGCATGTGGTCCACCATAACCTAAAGGAACTCCAAAACGTTGTGCGCTGCCAACCGCGATGTCTGCGCCGAATTCACCGGGCGGTTTAATCAGGGTGAGGGCGAGTAAATCGCAAGCGACCACAGTCATCGCGCCAGATTTATGAGCCAAGTCGAAATAAAAACTTGGGTCAAGAATAGAACCGTCTGTTCCAGGATACTGGACTAAATACCCAAAAACTTTTTCGTTTATCGGCGCATGTTCTCCGTGTCCAATCGCCACTTCAATTCCCAGCGCCTTCGCGCGAGTTTGGATAACTTCAATGTTTTGTGGATGACAATCTTTTGAAACAATAAAAAGATTTCTCTCCGGTGTTCCTTTAAGCGCGTGACACATCAACATCGCTTCCGCGCAAGCCGTGGCTTCATCGAGCAGCGAAGCGTTGGCAATTTCCATTCCGGTCAAATCGGAAATCATCGTTTGAAAATTCAGCAGCGCTTCCAATCGGCCTTGAGAAATTTCCGCCTGATACGGCGTGTATTGAGTGTACCAACCGGGATTTTCCAGAATGTTTCTTTGAATGACCGGCGGCGTGATGCAATCGGAATAACCCATGCCGATGAACGACCGGAAAATTTTATTTTGCGAAGCGATTTCGCGAAGTTGTTTCAGTGCTTCAAATTCACTTTGCGGCGCCGAAAGTTGCAGCGGTTTTTCAGAACGAATTTGCGGCGGAACAACTTTGTCGATGAACGTATCAAGACTGGAAAATCCAAGTTGCTCCAGCATCGCAACGGTTTCGTCTGCGCTCGGCCCAATGTGGCGATGCACAAATTTGTCTTTGTGGGCGAAAGGATTTGGCGCTGAAGAAGGGGAAATTTTTTCCGGCGCAATAGCCGTTAAATTTTCTTTTGGCGAAATCGTCAGCGTTTCAGACATGCGGGGAAAATAAAATCCCCATGCGGCAAATCAAGAGCTATTCAGAAAAGTTTTCCGCAACAATTTAAAGTTCCGAAGTCGGCGTGAAAGGAAGCCCGCGTTCGCCATTAAATAACTTTCGCAAACGCCGGTCGCTTGAACTTGATTTGCGCCGAATAATTTCCGGCGTCACCAACTTCGCGCTTGTCCGACGCGCTTTTCGTCCGCGTAACCAATCTTCCCAACTGATGGGCTTATCAATTGGAATCGAAGGGATTTTTGATTTTAAGTTCATCAGCAACTTGTTTCACGAGCTTTTTGCACTCGGGCAAAATACGATACTCAGGACGATTCGCAAGGCGTTTGAGTTCGTCGCAATTCATTTTCAGTTCGCCAGTCAAAGATCTTTTTCCGCGGAAATATTTTTCAATGCAGAGATAATTTTTCCTTTGACCATGCTGACAGAGTAAAGATTTCAAAAAAAATTGCGACTGAGTAACGTGGATAAACCTAAATTTTCTCCTGAATTTCTCAGTTCAAATTAAACATTTCAGTTCTTTTACATGGCGAATTTCTGAAGTGTGGCTAAATTGTAAAAATGAATTCTCGTTATCGCCCGATCTTTTTTGCCGCCGCGACTATTTTAACCGTTTGGTTTTTGGCCTGGGCCGGCTACACCATCGCCAAAAATTCCAAAATGACCGCGGAAAAAGTGCAGGCCTATTTGCAATCCATTGATCTAAGCAGGCTGTCCGGCGAGGCGCGGGCCAAAGCTCTCCGTGATTTGGCGACGAAGTTAAATTCTTTATCGCTGGAAGAACGGCGTAAAATGCGGGAAGGCAAATTTGTCAAAGGTTGGTTTGAACAAATGACCGAAGCGGAAAAAAGCGCTTTCATTGAAGCAACGATGCCGTCGGGTTTCAAACAAATGATCGCTTCCTTTGAACAATTGCCGTCCGAGAAACGGGAAAAAACCATTAACGACGCTCTTAAACGGCTTAAAAAATCGCGGGAAAATCCTGAAAATGAAATGGCCAGACCTCGCGGAACTAATGCGCCGGTGTTAAGCGAGGATTTGCAAAAAAAAGTCGCGACGATTGGCCTGCAATCTTTTTACAAAGACAGTTCGGCGCAAACTAAAGCGGAACTGGCGCCGCTTATGGAAGAAATTCAAAAATCAATGGAGACGGGCCGGGCATTGCAAGGGCGTTAATGAAATCGAAATGGTCCCGCGCTTTTACTTTGATCGAACTTTTGGTGGTGATTGCCATTATCGCATTGCTGGCGGGTCTTCTGTTGCCCGTGATTGGTAAAGCAAAGGAATCCGCGCGCGGGACGGTTTGCTTGAGCAACCTTCATCAAATCGGATTAGCGCTGCAACTCTACGTTTCGGAAAATAATAATCGCATGCCGATCATGTATGACAAATTAATGAGCACGAATCTTCCGCCCACAAATGTTCAGGCCACAATTGATGTGGTTTTGAAAAATCATCTTGGTTCAACCAATATTTTGCGCTGTCCATCGGATCGAAAACAACTCTTTGAAGAAACCGGCGCCAGTTATGCCTGGAACAGTTTGATCAATGGACAGGACGCCGAACATTTAAAAGTGTTTAATCTCGGCTTCGACTCGCATCATATTCCGCTGGTTTTTGACAAGGAAGCGTTTCACGCCGCGCGCGGCGCGGGCAAAGGACTGAATTTTCTTTATGCCGATGGTCACATCAAAAATTTACTCGAACTGGAAGGGACGAAATAATTTTCGCCGATTGACATTATTTGCCACGGCCCACAAATGATTTTACTTCGCGGAGTTCAAAAAAATTTCGGCGCGCGCCCGGCGGTTTCTGATTTGGATCTGCAGGTTCCGGCAGGGGAAATTTTTGGGTTGCTCGGTCACAACGGCGCGGGGAAAAGCACCGCCATCGGCATGATGCTCGGACAAGTTTGGCCAACGCGCGGCGAAATTAAAATCGGCGGATTCGACATCGCAAAATCGCGGAAAAAAGCATTACAAAAAGTCGGCGCGATTTTTGAAGCGCCCATGTTTTACGATTATTTAAGCGCGTGGCGAAATCTCGAAATTCTCACTCACTATTCAGCGCCGACGCGGCCAGAACGAATCCGCGAAGTCATTGATTGGGTTGGTTTAAGTGGCCGCGAAAAGTCGAAGGTGAAAACCTATTCGCACGGCATGAGGGCGCGTCTGGCGTTGGCGCAGGCGCTTTTGCCCAAACCAGAACTATTGATTCTGGATGAGCCGAGCGATGGTTTGGATCCGGAAGGCATTCACGAAATGCGCGAAACCATTTTGCGGCTGCATCGCGATTTTGGATTAACCATTTTGCTTTCATCGCATTTGCTCAACGAAGTTGAACAACTCTGCACGCGCATTGCCGTCATGAATCAGGGTCAAAAAGTTTTTGAAGGAACCATTGCCGAAACCAAACAAACAAAAAAATGGATTCGTCTGCGCGTGGGAAATTTTGCCCAGGCCATTTCCGATTTGCGGCAAATAAAATTCATTGAAGATTTTCGGGAGGAACAATTCATCGCGCTGGCGGAAGGAATTCGCGCCGACCAAATTGTCAAACATTTGGTGGAACAAGGAATGCCGGTATTCGAAATTGCGCCCGTCGAACAAACGTTGGAAGAATTTTATTTGGGATTAATGAAAAAAGGCGAAGGCGCATTAAAGCTCGGCACGTTGTAGGGTGTAATTGTAGTCGCAACTTTAGGTCGCGAAGATGATTTACAATTCCGCACAAGCTAAAGCCTGCAATTACAATTACCGTTCCAAATCATTACCAGCGTCGCATGTCTTTAACGGAGCAGGTCAAAAATAAATTACGCGAATTGCCGCACAAGCCAGGGATCTATCTGATGAAAGACCGGTTTGGGACGGTCATTTACGTCGGCAAGGCGCGTGATTTGCGAAAGCGCGTCAGCCAATATTTTCATCCGTCGCGCAAGCTTGGCTGGGATTTGAAATTTCGCGCCCTCGTTGATGCCATTCACGATTTGGATGTTCACGTTGTCCGCAGCGAACCCGAAG
>JALYXC010000449.1 GCA_030947315.1 Verrucomicrobiota bacterium
TCAACGCGGAAACACAGCGTGAATAAACTGCTTCCGTAATCAGCGTAATCGGGATTCCAAGTTCAGCAGAATTCATCACTGTCCATTTGCCCGTTCCTTTTTGGCCGGCGGTATCGAGAATTTTATCAACCATCGGAGCACCCTCGGAATCTTTGAACGCCAGAATATCACGCGTGATTTCGATGAGATACGAATCCAGATCGCCTCTGTTCCATTCCGCAAAAACTTCGTGCATCTCATCAGCGGTCATGCCGAGGCCGTCGCGCATCATTTGATACGCTTCCCCAATCAATTGCATGTCGCCGTATTCAATTCCGTTGTGCACCATTTTGACGTAATGACCCGCGCCATTTTCGCCGACCCAATCGCAGCAGGGAACTTTCGTTGAGCCATCGGTGCTTTCAACTTTCGCAGCGATATTTTGGAAAATTTCTTTCACGTGCGGCCATGCGGCAGATGAACCGCCGGGCATAATCGAAGGACCGTGACGCGCCCCTTCTTCACCGCCGGAAACGCCCGTGCCGATAAAGAGCAATCCTTTTTCTTCGAGATAGTTTGTGCGGCGAATCGAGTCTCCAAAAAGCGAATTGCCGCCATCAATAATGATGTCGCCTTTTTCGAGATGTGGCAGGAGTTGTTCGATCAATTCGTCCACGGGCGGGCCAGCTTTTACCAACAACATGACGCGCCGCGGGGTTTTTAATTTCGCGACAAGTTCTTCGATCGAATGTGCGCCGATGACCTTCGTGCCTTTCGCTTCGTTGGCGAGAAATTCGTCCACTTTGGAAGTGGTGCGATTAAAAACGGCGACGGTGTAGCCGTGGTCATTCATGTTAAGAACAAGATTTTGTCCCATGACGGCCAGACCGATGAGCGCGATATCAGCTTGAGGTTCCATAATTAATAAGAAAGTAAAATTAAAAATTAGAAATTAAAATTCTATCCGCCAAACTGCAGGCGCGGTTCGTTTTCCAAAAGATGTTTTAAATTGGGCCAGGAAATTTCATTCATCGCGTAAAAAGCGTTTAAATATACAGACACTTCTTCCGGCGGAAATGTGTTCAATAAATTTTCCACAGCCGCGCGCAATTTCCCTTCCTCTACTGTGGCCGGCAGTTCATCCACCACGCCATCCTTGTGCGCGATGCCGAGCGCATTGAGAAAATCTGTCAGCATCGGTTTATTTTTTCGCATGAGCCAGCCGCGCAAAACATTTCCCGCAATCAAATCGAGCCGCGGTTTGGCCAGCATCGCGATCAAATCGTTATTGCGTTCCGCGCGCGGTTTACGTTCAAAAAAAACCGGACGCAACTTGCGCGCTTCGGCCACGGCATTGACCGTCAAACGATAAAGCTCCTTATCCTGGGCAAAAGTATCTTCCAAAATTTGCGTGGAAAGCGCGTGCGGCATAAAGCCAAAAAGTTCGTGCGAGGTCAGCATTCAGTTCAATTTAATTTCCGTGACGATGTTCATACCTGAGAAAAACGCGGCGGTAAAGCAGGGAGAGTTTTTCGGGATGGAGATTACCGCTTTGCAGAACTGTCCCGTATTGATTTATTTTTTTACCCTGTTAAAAACTCTCAATGGAAGCAGTCCTGAATTATTTGGAGCAAAACAAAAAACGTTTCACGGAGGAGCTTTGCGATTACGTTCGTTTCCCGAGTGTTTCCGCGCAACCGCGCCACAAAAAAGATTTGTCGAATTGCGCGAATTGGCTTTTAAAAAATTGCCGGAAAATCGGACTCGACACAAAAATTTTTCCCACGGCGGGAAATCCAATTGTGGTCGCAAAAACTCCTCGCGATAAAAATTCGCGCAAACCCCATTTTCTGATTTACGGACATTACGATGTCCAGCCAGCCGAGCCATTTGAACTTTGGAAAACGCCGCCTTTTAAACCGCGCATCGAAGGACGCTCGCTTTTTGCGCGCGGCGCCAGCGACAATAAAGGACAAAATCTGGCGCATCTAAAAGCGGCCGAAGCGTATTTGAAAACCAAGACAGAATTACCTTGTGATTTGACGTTTGTCATTGAAGGCGAAGAAGAAGTCGGGAGCAAAAATCTGGCTAAATTTTTAAAGCAGAATCGCGGCGATTTAAAATGTCACGGCGTCGTCGTTTCGGATACCGGAATGCCCGGCAAAAAATATCCGGCGCTGACTTACGCCTTGCGCGGAATTGTCGCGGTGGAAATAAAATTGCTAGGACCCTCACGCGATTTGCATTCCGGCATTTTTGGCGGAACGGTGGATAATCCAGCCCTGGCACTTTGCCAATTGCTCGCCAGGTTGCGCGATAAAAATGGACGGATTGCCATTCCTGATTTTTATAAAGGCGTCGTTCCGTTGACAAAATATGAACGGAAACAATTTGCACGCTTGCCGATGACCGAACGCGCATATCAAAAATTTCTCGGCGTGCCAAAACTTTTTGGCGAACACGGCTTCACTCCATTCGAACAACGCGCCGCGCGTCCGACCATTGAAATCAATGGCTTAACCAGTGGTTATCAGGGCGAGGGCAGCAAAACGATTGTGCCGTCATGGGCTTCAGCAAAATTAACTTTTCGCCTGGTGCCAAATCAAACTCCCGCGCAAGTGAGAGCGGGGATTTTAAAACAGTTAAAAAAACTTTGTCCACCAACGGTGAAAATGAGTTGCCAAAGCGGCCACGGCGCCGAGCCTTATTTGGTCTCGCCGAAAAGCGCCGCGGCCCAGGCCGGTTTGCGCGCTTTGAAAAAAGCGTTTGGTTGCGAACCGATTTTAATGCGCGAAGGCGGTTCCATTCCCATCGTTACAGACTTCAAAAAAATTCTTGGCGCCGAGACGCTTTTGCTGGGATTAGGTTTGCCCGACGACAATCCTCATTCGCCGAATGAAAAATTTGATTTGGACAATTTTGAAAAGGGAATGCGCATGAGCGCTTATTTGTGGCGGGAACTGGCCAGAGCAGTTTGAATTGTTCGTTGAATAAAAAAAGGCGATAAAAATCATTCCTGCGGATAAACCAGAATTCTGTCGTGCACTAAAATAATGAGATCGTTTTTTCCATCGCCGGTGACATCGGCCACCGCGGCCTCGCGCGGTTCGCCTAAATCGTTGCGACGCGAACGAAAACTGCGTTCTTCAAACACGGGCCAGCGATTGGCTGAAACCAATTGATGCGGCGGCTCGAATAAAACGAGATCCACGTAATTTTTAGCGGTTTCTAAAAAAACCAGATCTTTGCGCCCATCATTATTCAAATCTCCGGACATCACGTCGTTCAAACGCGCATCTTTGATCGGCGTTTCGTAGCCGTCCAATTCGCTGAACTCCCAAACCGGGCCGGTCAAAGGCATCCACGCCACCGCGTTCACTCCGAGAAAAGCGACGCTGTTCGCGTTAGTGGCGCCGAAACCGACGCCTTGCAATGCGTTGAAATCCGTGACGGGCAAAGACAGATTGCGCACCACTTGCCAGACGCCTGCTTTGTCCCGTTCGCATAAAGTTAAAACTTTTTTTTCCGCATCGAGTAAAAACAGAGAAGCAATTGCATTCGTTCCGTTTAATAATGGCGCGGCACCGACAATGCGCGAATTGCTGGAGGCGCCATTGATTTGTTCTTTGACGCTGAAGGACCAGGCCGGTTTGTTATTAGTTTCGTTCTGCGTTTCCCGCTTTAAAATAACGGCGCGAAGAAAGTTTTTTTGGGCGAGCAATAATTCGGTTTTTCCATCTCCATCCAAATCGGCGATGCTCAACCACGGTTGTTCCGCATTGCCGCCCGGCGGGATCACGTCCAATTCCTCAAAATCTTTTCCGGCGACTTGCCGTAAAATTTTTATTTTTTCATAAGGAATTAAGACGATTAAATCCTGCAAGCCATCCTGATCGACATCATGAAAAGAGAGCGAGGCCGGATTGGATTTAAAATTGTCGCTTAACTTTTGCAAACGCATTTTTCCATTGGCGCTGCGCGTGGCCAAAATTCTTTTATTTTCCTGATCCAAAATAACAGCAAGGGTTGGTTTAGCGTCGGCTTGCAAAGCGCCGATCGCCATCGCCAGAGGTTTGCCTTCGAAGGGCAAAATCGTCGGGAAAGAAATGCGACCGTTTTTATCAAGATGCGTCACGCCGACCTGGCGTTCGTCTGAACTCAACACGAAAATTTCCGGCGTGCCATCATCGTCCCAATCGGCCACCGCCAATTCAATCACGCCGGTCAGGGTGGAAAAGGTTTTTGCCGCTGACAAAGTTCCATTGGTTTTTTGCAAATAAAGAGTGAGCTGGCCGCTGTCCGGTTCGGCCACAAGCAAGTCCGGCAGATGATCGCCATTTAAATCAGCCCAGGAAATTCCGCGCCGATTCTTGTCAGTTTTGGTAAAAGGCAGGATTTGAAATTGGCCTTGTTTAAATTTGCCGCTCAAGGTTTCGGCCGGTTTGGAAATAAAATTGGAAACCTGCGCGCGTCCGGAATTTTGCGCGATGGTGATTATTTCCGTTTTATGATCGCCATCCAGATC
>JALYXC010000450.1 GCA_030947315.1 Verrucomicrobiota bacterium
AATGCCGGGAAGAATTACAAAGTGTGCTGGGAGATTGGATTATTGTTCGATTGCGTCGGGGGCTTGATGTTCCTGTCGTGGATGGAATCGATTTAAATTCTAAAATAGAATATGCCGAAGCCAATTAGTCGGCGTGAAATGATCCGGCAATTGCGCGAATTAGGATGGAGCGGCCCATATCCTGGGGGCAAACATTCAATCATGCAAAAAGAGAATCAAACTGTTCATATTCCCAATCCGCATGGTGGCGATATTGATTGGTCACTGACCAAACGAATTTAAAGCAGGACAACATTCAAGTGGAAGATTGGGACAAATTAAAATAGGGAAAATTTTAAGTCATAAAATTTCAGCAATAAAAATCAAACTAAAAACCAAACTCAATGGGCAAGCCCACAGGATTTATAGAATACTTACGCGAGTTGCCGCTCGACCGTTCCGCGATGGAGCGCATCCAGGATTGGAACGAATTCCATCATCACCTGGACGTGCCCAAACTTCAGGAACAAGGCGCGCGCTGCATGGATTGCGGTATTCCATTTTGCCACACCGGCACGCTTCTCAGCGGAATGGCCAGCGGTTGCCCCATTAACAATCTTATTCCTGAATGGAACGATCTGGTCTATCGCGGACTGTGGAAAGATGCGCTCGACCGTTTGCACAAGACGAATAATTTCCCGGAATTCACTGGTCGCGTCTGCCCTGCCCCCTGCGAAGGTTCCTGCGTTTTAGGAATAAATAATCCGCCTGTCACCATTAAAAATATTGAATGCAGCATTATTGATAAAGGCTGGGAGGAAGGCTGGGTCAAGGCCGAGCCGCCCAAAGTTCGCACCGGAAAAAAAGTGGCCGTTATTGGTTCGGGTCCCGCGGGACTTTCCTGCGCGGCGCAACTGAATAAAGCTGGACATCTCGTCACTGTTTTTGAACGCGCCGATCGCCCCGGTGGTTTGCTCATGTATGGGATTCCCAACATGAAACTCGATAAACAAAAAGTCGTGCAGCGTCGTATTGATTTAATGGCGCAGGAAGGAATCATTTTTCTGACGAACACAGAAGTTGGAAAAAATTACCCAGCGAAAAAATTATTGAAAGAATTTGACGCGGTCGTCATTTGCACCGGCGCGACCAAAGGCCGCGATTTGCCCATTGAAGGACGCAATTTAAAAGGCATTCATTTCGCCATGGAATTTCTTCACGCGAATACGAAAGCGCTTCTCGATAATCACAAAAATGGAAATTATATTTCGGCCACGGGCAAAGATGTTGTCGTGATTGGCGGCGGCGATACGGGAACCGATTGCGTCGGCACTTCGATGCGGCACAATTGCCACAGCCTGGTGCAACTGGAAATTTTACCCCGGCCGCCCATCGAACGGGCGCCGGATAATCCGTGGCCGGAATGGCCGAAAGTTTACAAACTCGATTACGGCCAGGAAGAAGCGGCGGCCAAATTCGGCGGTGATCCACGCGTTTATTTAACCACCGCCAAAAAATTTGTCGGCGACGACAGCGGCGTCAAAGAAGTTCACACGGTCGAAATTCAATGGGAAAAAAATGACAAAGGCCAATTCATTCCCAAGGAAATTGCCGGCACAGAAAAAATTCTTCCCGCGCAATTAGTTCTGCTCGCCATGGGATTTCTCGGACCCGAACAGCCGCTGCTCGAACAACTTGGCATTGAACGCGACGCGCGGTCCAATGCCAAAGCCGATTTCGAAAAATACGCCACGAACGTCAAAGGCATATTCGCCGCTGGCGATGCGCGTCGCGGTCAAAGCCTGGTTGTCTGGGCTTTCAACGAAGGCCGTGGCGCGGCGCGGGAATGTGATCGTTATCTGATGGGTTCAACGGATTTGCCGTGACAGTAAAGCCCACGTTAGATTTTAATTCTTTTCCGAAGCGATTGCTTTGTCGTGGGCTTTCGAGGCTTGGGCGGAGAAAGCGCAAAAAAATCCTGAAGCTCCAGTCCAAAGCCTTTGGCAATTTTGTCGAGAGTCAATAGGCCCGGATTCTTCTTAATTCCAAGCTCATAGAGTTGAAACAGCTTGTTAACTAATCCCGCATTTTTCTGCGGCCTGTTCCTGGGTCCATTTTCGCGCCAGGCGCAACTCTCTTAACCTTTTTTTAAATCGAATTGAGACAGATTTCACCCCTCATCGAGAGTGAATATAGAGGGTTGACGCGGACACTCTCTAAAGGTAGTCTGTGTAACTATGAAAACTATCACGGCAACCGCTTCTTCGTTAATAATGCTTTTAACTGCATCTCTTTCACTCCAAGCGCAAAACATTCCAACCAACGGACTGGTCTGTTTTTATCCGTTGAACGGAAGCGCCGCCGACGTGCTGGGAAATGGAAATACCGGCACACTTTACAATGGAGCTTTTTACACGAATGGCGTAAAGGGCCAGCCCACTGACGCGGTGTATTGCAATGGAACAAACGCTTATGTTTTATGCGGAAAAACGATGCGGTTTATCCCAACCAGACATTGACCTGGTCGGTCTGGTTCAAACCTGAAAAAACCAGTGGCACCATCTTTTGGGATGACGATTCCGTCAACGGCAATGACCGCTTTATTTCGTTGGAAGGTGGCAGTTTAGTTTCGGGAGATTGGGGGCGATTAATGTCCACAAATATCGTTTCCCTGAACCAGTGGCACCATGCCGTTTTTACCTCCAGCACGAACGGTCAATATCTCTATCTCGACGGAACCTTTCTGGTTTCAAGTAACGCAATCATTTTGAATCACGCCAACAGGTCGAGCATCAGTTTTGGGGCTGGCAACTGCACTTGTGGCGGGCCAAATAATGTTTTTAAACCGCGTTTCAAAGGAGCTATTTCCAAAGTCCGAATATACAACCGGACATTATCTGCTGGCGAAGTTCAACAAATGTATCTGGACGAAGCCGCTCTGGATTTCAGCATAAAGCCCGCCGTCGAGTTGATGTGGTCAACGATCAACAACCAAGTTTATCAGGTGCAAAGTTCGTTTGATCTGACCAATTGGAACAACATTGGCAGTTCTATCCTGGGGATTGGCGGATTTACGAATCAATTTTACAGCGTCGATAGCTCGAATAAATTTTTTCGGTTAAAACTTCAGTAAGCTCGGTGGAAAAAACGGTGATTGATTCGACGTCCGTTTCCCATAGTTTCATTGCATGTCCGCTGTTTTAAATGTTGACCATATGACGCTGGAAGAAAAACTTCGCGCGATGGAAACGCTTTGGGAAAATCTGAGCCGCCATGAAGAAGACCTTCTAGTTCCACAGCGGCACAAAGATTTGCTGGATGAGCGGAAACGTTCTCTGCAAGAAGGGAAGGCAAAATTTCTCGATTGGGAAACAGCCAAGGCGAAAATTGCGTCGGGGACTTCGTGAAGATTGAGATTTTGGATCGTGCGGCGGTTGATCTCACCGATGGATTTCATTTCTACGAGGCGCAGCAATCAGGGTTGGGCGATTATTTTCTCAACAGCCTCTACTCGGACATTGAATCGCTCCAGCTTTACGCTGGGATTCATCGCAAGACTTAAAAGGAATTTCATCGGTTATTATCGAAACGTTTTCCTTTCGCGGTTTTCTATCAAGTTTCAAATCTCACAATTTTTATTTATGCGGTTGTGGATTGTCGCCGAGATGAAAATTGGATTAAGGCGAAACTGAAATAAATCCCGCTGGCGTTTTTTCCTTCGCGCTTGAATCGAATTTCCCGCCGTCGTAGCTTTGCGCGAATTTTTAATTTCGATGAACGCCATTTTAGCTCTTGAAGATGGATCAATTTTTCGCGGCCAAGGTTTTGGCGCAAGCGCCTCGGCCTGCGGCGAAGTTTGTTTCAATACTTCCATGACCGGCTATCAGGAAATTCTTACCGATCCATCCTACAAAGGGCAAATCGTTACGATGACTTATCCGCTTATTGGAAATTACGGTGTGAACAATCAGGATGTGGAATCGTGGCGGCCGCATGTGGCTGGATTTGTCATTCGCGAATTGTCGCCGGTCGTCAGCAATTGGCGCGCGGATTTTTCGCTTCATGAATATCTGGAAAAATACAAAATTCCCGCTCTGCAAGGAATTGACACGCGCGCTCTGACTAAAAAATTGCGGGTGCGTGGCGCGTTAAATGGATTTATTTCGACGAAGGAAATTTCCGATGAAGAAGCCATGGCCAAAGCAAAAAATTGGCCCGGACTTTTTGGCGTGGATTACGTGAAGGAGGTCATGCACAAAAATCCTTTTCTCTGGGACGATAAAGACGAGCAAAGCGCAAAATTTAATCTGGTTCGAGGCCCCGCCAATGCCGATGCGCGAAATGTTCGTGACGCTCTTCCCGCCGCGGACATTCCGATCGTCGCTTACGATTTTGGAATGAAATATAATATTTTACGCTCTTTGCGTCAGCATGGTTTTAAGGTTCAAGTGGTTCCCGCGACAACTTCTGCAACCGAAGCGATGAAATTTAAACCTGCGGGAATTTTTCTTTCCAACGGCCCCGGTGATCCAGCGGCATTGGGTTACGCGGTTCAATCCGCAAAAGAGTTGGCGCACAGCGGCATTCCCATTTTCGGGATTTGTCTGGGACATCAAATTCTCGGACAAGCGTTTGGCGGAAAAACATTTAAATTGAAATTCGGCCATCGCGGCGCCAATCAACCCGTCAAAGATCTGGAAACGGGCCGGGTAGAAATCACTTCGCAAAATCACGGGTTTGCTGTCGATGCAAAATCGTTGCCGAGCGAGATATGCGTGAACCGAATTAATTTAAATGATCAAACCGTGGAAGGGTTTCGTCATAAAACCAAACCAATTTTTTGCGTGCAATACCATCCGGAAGCCTCGCCCGGCCCGCACGATTCCCAGCCGCTCTTTTCGGAATTTCGCGCGTTGCTCGAAAAATCTTAAAATAAAGTTTATTTTTTGCGGCATTTTTTCCACAATACGGTTTGACTTGAACTTGTTCCTGAAGATAATCGCGTTTCGACTATGAAACTTGTTGTTTTGAGTGAAGGCTTAACCGGACGCATCCACGAATTGAAGGGGGATAAAACCACGATCGGCCGGGTGGAGGACAATACTTTTCAAATTCCGGAACCTTCCGTTTCGAGTCATCATTGTGAAATTTTTTTGCGCGACAAGGAAGTCGTTCTTAAGGATTTAAATTCCACCAATGGCACTTTTGTCAGCGGCCAGCAACTGGAAGGCGAAGCCGTGTTGAAGCCGGGCCAGATTTTTCGTCTCGGCCAGGTTGAAATTCGTCTTGAAACGGATGAAGCCAAACCGATTTTGTCAGAAAAAAAACTGCAAGGTCAAACTCGCACCATGCCGCGCGGGGTCAGTTTGGATGAATTTAGTCAAGGCTCGCGCCCGGTCAGTTTTGATAAGAACAGTCCATTCGCCAAGAAGAGCAACAAAGGAACCATACTTTTTATTGCCGGGTTTGTTGTGATTTTTCTGATTATTGCCGGCATTATTGCTTATTTTATTTTGCAATCGGGCCACCTCCAGCCGCCGTCCCAATAAAGTTTTTAGTTTTTGAATTATTTTTCGAATTTTAAATTAAACGCTTTCCTGTAACCAACGCGCCGCATCCATCGCTGCGTAAGTGATTAAAATATCCGCACCTGCGCGGCGCATCGCCAGCAAACTTTCCATCGTCACGGCCCGTTCATTTATCCAGCCTTTCGCGCCCGCCGCTTTGAACATCGAATATTCTCCGCTCACCGCATAGGCCGCAGTCGGATAGCCAAATTCTTTTTTGACGCGATACAAAATATCGAGATACGCCAGCGCTGGTTTGACCATGATCATATCCGCGCCTTCTTGCAGATCGAGCGCCACTTCGCGCAAGGCTTCTTCCGCGTTGGCTGCGTCCATTTGATAGGTGCGACGATCTCCAAAGCGCGGAGAAGATTCCGCCGCTTCACGAAATGGCCCGTAAAAAGCCGAAGCAAATTTTGCCGCGTACGACATGATCGGCATTTCTGTAAAATTATTTTGATCCAAACTTTCACGGATCGCGCGAATTCGCCCATCCATCATGTCGCTCGGCGCAACAATGTCCGCGCCCGCTTCGGCATGGCTCAGAGCAGATTGAGCCAACAATTTTAAACTCGGATCGTTCAAAATTTTCTCGTTTTTTTTATTCACCACGCCGCAATGACCGTGACTCATATATTCGCAAAGGCAGACATCTGTAATCACCAGCAATGGCGGAATTTCTTTTTTTAAAAGCCGGATAGTTTGTTGGACGATCCCATTTTCGGAAAAGGCGCCGCTGGCCTTTTCGTCTTTTTTGTCGGGAATTCCAAAAAGCAAAACTGCGGGAATCCCAAGCGAAAACGCTTTTTCGGCCTCGCGCAAAAGTTCGTCCGGCGAAAATTGAAAAACGCCTGGCATTGCGGAAATCGGCTGGCGCAATTTTTTTCCAGAACGAACAAACAAGGGCAAAACCAATTGCTCAACGCTTAAACGCGTTTCCTGGACGAGGCGTCGCAAAGAGGAAGAACTTCGCAGGCGGCGCGGGCGATAGGCTGGAAATTGTCCGAACAAATTCATAAAATAAAATAACCAACTGGAGAGGTGAAGACCAAGTTTTAAAAAGAACTCCTTCTTTCAACCCAGCTTCGGGCGCCTTGCGAAGCCAGTTTTTCCAGAAATTTTGCGGGCTGCCGTTTCGCGTTTTCGAGACTGGTAATTTCGGTCAAAGCGCGCGTCTCGGTAAAAATCTTTTTTGCTTTTTCTGGTTCAGGAATCATTCCAGCCAGAGCGAGGCAGGGTATGTTTTGCTGCTGGCAAAGTCGGGCAATTTGGCCAACGCCTTTTCCCATCAAAGTTTGTTGGTCCAACGAGCCTTCGCCCGTCATGACTAAATGGGCGCGTTGAATTTTTTTTCCTAAATTTGAGTATTGCGCAAATAGTTCGAAACCGGATTTGGGTTTTCCTCCGGTAAAAGTCATCAGACCGAAGCCAAGTCCGCCCGCCGCGCCGGCGCCGGGAAGCCGAGAGAAATCCTGGCCGAATTGTCTCGCGCTGATTTTGGCGAGCCGTCGCAGGCATTTCTCCGCCCAGAAAAAATCTTCCTGGCGCAATCCTTTTTGCGGACCATAAATGCGCGTGCAGCCGGAAGCGCCGAGCAAAAAATTTTGCACATCAATGGCAATCGTGATCTTCATCGGTAATTGCCTTGTGGGTTTTTTGATTTGGGCGAGTTTGTGTAATTGCCACCAGTCTCTGATTTCAAAATTATCTTTACCCAAAAATTTCCAGCCCAGCGCACGGGCCATTCCGAATCCGCTGTCATTAGTCGCGCTGCCGCCAATGCCGATCAGACATTTTTTTGCGTCGGAATCGGCCGCCGCTTGCAATACTTTTCCCAAACCAAAAGTGTCCAACTCAAAGGGATGAAATTTTCTGAAAGCCAATTGGGCGAGGCCAATTATTTTAGCGGAGTCAATAATCGCAATCTTATTTTTAATATCGCGCCACCAGATTGTTTTCATCGGGCGATGCGCCGCATCAACGGTTTCAATTCGCTGCGTTTTGGCGCCGAGCAATTGGCCGATGATTTCTCCAAAATCATCGCCGCCATCGCTCATCGGAAGTAATTCAAGTTGATCGTGAGGACGGACTTTTTTCCAACCGCAGACCATGGCATTAGCCGCGGCCAACGCGGTCAACGTGCCTTTGAATTTGTCGGGAACGATTAAAACTTTCACTGAAGGCAAGTTGTAAAGTCGAGCCGCCTTGATCAAGTTTATACTTCGAGTTCACACCGAATCATTTTTGTCTTGGAACTTTATCTTGAAGTTGGGTTTTGCTGTGGCAGTTTAAAGAGGATTTATGAACAAACCAAAAATTATTGCTTACCTCAAACCGAGTTGCGGCTGGAGTCAGGGCGTGCGCGCCATCATGCACAAGTACGATTTGCCTTTTGAAGACCGCGATATCATTAACGATTCGGCGCAACGCCAGGAGATGATTGAAAAAACCGGCCAAATGCTCAGTCCTTGCGTCGAGGTCGATGGGCAGATGCTGGCTGACGTCAGCGGTGAAGAGGTGGAAACTTTTTTACTCGCCAATAATCTGGTGAATACAAATGATCAAACTCCCGAGGCGCCCATTGATCAACCCTGCGCTCACGAAATGCCGCAAGCTGTTCCGTTGCCATTCCGTCGGTGATTTTTTTAGGAGTTTGGCTTCTCGCAATTTGCTCCCATTCCACACGCAGAATTCAAAATTCAAAACTTTCGCCGCGGCGTTGGGTAAAACGGCGACTATGCGTGTATCCGACTTCGCGCGCGAGTTGGAGAGCCGCGGCGAAGTTCATTCCAACTTCTTCAGGCGCGTGGGCGTCGGAACCAAAAGTAATGGCCACGTTTTTTTGAAAAGCCATTTGGAGAATTTGACGACTCGGATAAATTTCACGGCAATCTTTGCGCAATCCGGCGGTGTTCAGTTCAATGGCGGTATTTGATTTCGCGCAGGCATTCAGAAATTTCTCGAAGAGATGCGAACAATCTTCTTTCGGATAAATGCGGAATTTTTTCGGCAAATCAGCGTGGCCAATAATTTCAAAAAGTCCCGAAGCCGCTGCCAGGGTGAGCCGATCAAAATAGGCCGTCCAGACTCCCATCGGATCGTGTTCCTTCAATTTTGAAATTTGCGTCGGGTCATCCACCGCGAGAGCGTTGGAAATATAATGCACCGAGCCGATAAAATAATCCCACGGATGTCGCGTCGCGAGTTCGCTAATCCATTCTTCGTGGCCGGGAAGATAATCCACTTCGAGCGCGAGTTTGATGGCGAGTTGCGGAAATTTATTTTGTGCGGCGCGAACTTTTTCGACGTATTCATCCAATTGCGAATTAGACATCCGCCAGTTATCAAAATCATCGCGACGCATGGGGGAATGGTCGGAGAAGCCAATTTCCGGCAGACCAATTTTCACGGCGTGCGCGGCGAGTTCGGTCGGTTCGCCCACAGCGTGACGGCAAAGCGGCGTGTGCATGTGATAATCTGCGGTCAATTGCATGGGAAAGTTTTAGCCACGGATGACGCGGATGACACGGATTTTTATCGGCTTCCCTCGGGGAGATGTTTTTTCTAACTTCTGGCAAGTGAAATGCACTCAATATTTTAGAGCGATGCGAGAACGTCCTGATCGAATTGCGATTCGATTGGAGTGGATTGAGTTTGTCATCACTAATCCGGTGAAAAAAGTTATCCAACAGGATGGTCGAATTCGTTGCTGGGCGGCGATTCCAGGGATGGACCGTAAATATTTGCGCGTTATAATGAGACCGTGCATAACGCTTTTTTTGATCGCTCGTTCAAATTATGAAAATTAAATATTTTCCAGACACGGATACGCTTTACATCGGGTTCAAAACTTCTGAAGTCGCGGAGACGAAAGACTTGGATGAAAACAGCATTCTTGATCTGGACCGCGACGGAAATATCTGTGGAATTACGGTGGAACATGCAAAAGATCGAGCCGACATTCCGCGATTTTCTTATGAACAAGTTGAAGCTTAACACTTTCATATGAAAATGTCATCCGATTTCGCATGCAGTCGATGGCTAATAATTATTGGCCAACTGGTTCTGTATTCCTGTTTCATTGTGTAGTTGGTCTCTTGCTTTATCGCGGTAGGTGCATTTCGCATTGGCTATTCTGTGACTCAGATTTTTTGGTTTTCGGCTTGCCTTTTTTATTGGCGTTTGCTGCTTATGCTTACATGCTGTTTTCCTCTGCTTGGCTGCAACCGCGTTCAGTTGTAGATCAGGTTGGATGCTTCGTTATTAGCTTTGTTTTTGCCTTTCTTTCATTTTGGGGCTGCTTGAGTTTAATGCTGAATGCCTATGGTAGTTAAAGTGGTTGAGCTTTTATCATAATTTCACAATTCTCCCAATCCGCCGTTGACACCGCTTTTTCGTCTCTCTAACGTCTGCCCGTAAATACAGCGCGACGCCCCGAATTTACGTTCGGGGATTTTTATTGTCGGCGCACAAACAAAATTATGGCTAATACAATTCTCGTCGGCGCCCAATGGGGCGATGAAGGCAAAGGCAAAATTATTGACGTGCTCACCGAGGACGCGGACATCGTCGTGCGCACGCAAGGCGGCAACAACGCCGGCCACACCGTTTATCTTGGGCCGAAAAAATATGTGCTCCATTTAATTCCGTCGGGAATTTTGCGCAAAAATAAAACCTGCGTCATCGGCAATGGCGTCGTGATTGATCCGGTGAATCTGGTGGAAGAAATTGACGGCCTGGAAAAAGTCGGCGTGCATGTCGGCAAAAACTTTTTAATCAGCGAAACGTCGCATCTCGTTTTTCCGTATCATCGCGAACTCGACGCGCAACGGGAAATTCTCAAGGGCAAAAATAAAATCGGCACGACCAAACGCGGCATCGGCCCGGCTTACGGCGACAAAGCGGCGCGCACCGGTTTGCGGATGATTGATTTGATCAACCCGGAACGCTTTGAAGAAAAGTTGAAATTCAAAATCAAGGAGAACAACGAAATTTTAAAAGCGTTCGGCGCGAAACCGCTTTCCTTCAAACAAGTTCACGAAGCGTATCGCATCGCGGGCGAAAGATTAAAACCGTTCGTTACGAACACGGTCGTTTTTCTGCACGAAGCCACGC
>JALYXC010000461.1 GCA_030947315.1 Verrucomicrobiota bacterium
AAAACGGTTCTCGAAAAAAAGGAACAGTTCATCGTAAATGCTTCCGGAAAACGCGTGGGCGTTCTGCTCGACTTGCTCACTTATGAGAGATTGCGCGAAGCGGAGGAGGAATTGGATGACCTCCGGGCTTACGTTGCCGCTGCTCCGCGCGTGAAGACAGAAATCGCCAAGGGAGAATTCATCACCTTGGCCGATTACCGAAAAGCCCGCGCCGCCAAGCGGAAATGAAGGATCGATTAATCGAAAGCCACGCAAATGCCAACAGTATTGAGAGTCAGCGGAAAGAATTTCGACGTGGACACCGTTTTGCAGAAAACAAAGCTGAAATTTTGTAGAATCTTTCACAAAGGTGAACCGCGATTTTTGAAAAAAGAGGAAAAACTTAAAGAGTCTGGTTTTTGTCTGGATACAAGCCGTTTAGATTTTGACGATTCATCGGGGCAGATTCGGCAGACAATTTCGTTTCTCAAAAAAAATCAGAAAGTATTAAAGAATTTGGTAAAAGTTTCGGGTGTTGAGGCAGTGATAGATTTCGGATTTTCAAGGGGAGGTTTTGTTCAATTCGTATCACTTCCCGCAGAATTGATTCGTTTAGCTGCCTCGATTGGATTAGCCCTCGAAATTTCTCTTTATTCAATCTCAACAGAGGGTAAGAAACCCCGGACATAGTTTTTTTGCAAACCGCCCTTCGCCTCGCCCCGGCGCGACTTCGTCGAATCCAACGGTGGTGCGTCTCGTGGCATTGCCAAGTGCCGTTTGTTCCTTTAGTTTTTCGTCGTGAAAACGGTTGAGACAAGAGTTGACGATGCCTGGCGCAAATCGCGTCTGGCCGCGCGTCTGCTGATTCGCAAGGAGGCGAGGGCGCTGCGTCCGCGGGAGCAGGCGTTGGCGCGACGTCTCAGCCAAGACCCCGAAGTGACCAACCGACTCATTCAACAGGCGCTTTATTTTTTGGGCATCGGCCCGCGCAAACATGCCTTCGATCAAAAACTGGTGGGCGGGCGAAATTGACTGGTCCACGCCGGCAGGACAACTCCTCCAGACTTTTCTGGACGCGCTGCCCAAGGATCGCGCTTTTCATGTCACGATTTACGGTTCTGCTCCGCTGCAACTCACGGTGGATCGCCATTTGTTGAGCGCCGATGTGGATTTATTTTCCGACGACGACGAGGATTTGTCGGCTTTTATCGCAGCGGCCAAACTCGATAAAACGCAGGGTGGGCTTTATCTCGAACCGGGATTTGAATTGAGCTTTCGCACTAGTCCGCGCTGGCGATTGCGCGCCGCAACAGTTCAATGCTGCAACGCGACGCTCACCATTCCTCATCCATTGGACATTCTCATCGGCAAACTGGATCGGCTCGACGCGAAAGATTTGAAAGCGTTTGAGCGCGTCTTTCAACTCACCGGCCATCCCACCGCCGATGAATTCAAACACGAACTCCAAAACGCGGTGGACTTGTTTCGTCCTGCTTTCGATGACGACGCACCGAATCGTTATCCCGAAAACACGCGGCGTTTGTGGCGGGAAATTTTCCACGCGGACATTGATGTCCGAAACGAAATTATTGAGCCGGCCCTCGCGCGAAGAAAACAGGGATACGGCGAGTTGCCGCCGGATTACAAGAAGGCACTCGGGCAATGAGCGGGCTTTGTCCGACTGGTTTCGCCGCCAACGATGCGAGTTTCATGCGCCTCGCCCTTCGCCTCGCCCAGCGTGGCTACGGCATGACTTCGCCGAATCCGATGGTTGGCGCGGTGCTGGTGAAAAATGGAAAAATAATCGGGCGCGGTTGGCATCGGCGCGCGGGAAATTCGCACGCGGAAATCGAAGCAATTCGCGATGCGCAAAAACGTAAAAATAATCTCAAAGATGCGACGCTTTACGTTTCTTTAGAACCTTGTTCCACTCACGGACGCACGCCGTCTTGCACGGATGCCATTATCGCCGCTGGAATCAAACGGGTGGTAGTCGCCGCGACCGATCCAAATCCAATTCACGCAGGTCGTGGATTTGAAATTTTAAAACGCGCTGGAATAACTGTGATATCGTGGGGCGAGACTCCGT
>JALYXC010000488.1 GCA_030947315.1 Verrucomicrobiota bacterium
GCATTCGCTAATGGCAAATCGGTCGGCCAAGATTCCTGCCCCGTCTCATGGCGCGATCATCGGCTTGTGATTGATCTTAGCGAAAAGCGATTGTGGGAACCAGGTTCGCCTTTCCTCTACGATTTGAAATTCACGTTATCCCGTGCCGATGAAAAAGTGGATGAAGTCGCGAGTTATTTCGGCTTGCGCAAAATTTCTCTGGAAGGTCGCTCCGCGCTGATCAACGGCAAACGTGTTTTTCAACGGCTCATTCTCGATCAAGGCTTTTATCCTGACGGCATTTGGACCGCGCCTTCAGACGAAGCGTTGCGGCACGACATCGAAATGAGTATGGCGGCTGGCTACAACGGCGCGCGACTTCACCAGAAAGTTTTTGAACCGCGTTTTCTCTACTGGGCTGACAAGCTCGGCTATCTGGTTTGGGGCGAATTTCCGAACTGGGGTTTTGATTATCGTCCACAAGATTATTCGCGTTACATCAATGAATGGACGGAAGTTTTGCTGCGTGATCGCAATCATCCTTCCATCATCGGCTGGTGTCCGTTTAACGAAACGCCGCCCAACGCCGGAGAACTTCAGGAAATAGTCTGGCGCGAAACCAAAGCCATTGACCCGACGCGCCCAGTTTTCGAAACCAGCGGCTGGGCGCACACCATTCCTCAGCCGGAAATTTTTGATTTTCATGATTACAATCAGGACCCGCCTTCATTTAAAAAAACCTGGCTCGAATATTTCAGCGGCGCCAACACAGTTTTGCCGGATCGTTACGGACGCGAAAACGGGATGCGATGCCGGAGCGACCAGGGCATTCCATTTATGATTAGTGAATTTGGCGGAACGCATTGGAATGAAAAGCAAGGTGGCTGGGGCTACGGGAAAGGCCCGGAAAATTTGGAGGAGTTTTATGCTCGTTACAGCGGCCTCGTAAATGCGTTGCTCGATAATCCCGACATGTTTGGTTTTTGTTACACTCAATTGACCGATGTGGAACAAGAACAAAACGGACTTTACTTTTATGATCGCCGTCCGAAGTTCGATTTGAAACGTCTTCACGCCATCACGGCTCGCGCGGCGGCTTATGAAAAAAGCGGACCGAAAACTCCGCCGCCGACTAAACGCCTGGAAAATAAATGGCAGGTCCTCGTCGGCGCCGCTGCCGATGGAGAGCTTTGCGCGCCCTATCATTTCGTTACAACTGCTCCCGCGACGAACTGGACGGCTTCAATTTTCGACGACAGCAATTGGAAAACCGCGCGCGCTCCGTTTGGCAATGCGCTGCCCGGAGTGCGCACACCCTGGAGTAGCAATGAAATCTGGTTGCGACGAACGTTCGACTCGAACAGCGATTTTATAAAAGCCGCGCTGGTGATTTTTTACGATGAAGACACCGAGGTTTACGTCAATGAACAAAAAATTTGGAACCACAGCGGTTTCGCCACGAGCTATCAGATTTTTCCAATAACCGAAAAGCTAAAGAAGGCGATTCATTCCGGAAAAAATACTTTGGCCATTCACACGCGGCAGACGGGCGGCGGCCAGTTCATTGATCTCGCGTTACTGGTCGAGCCACCGCCACCCAAAAAATTGCCGTGAAAAAAAACGGCCACAATTTTTCATGGCAGGCGCGTCGGAATCTTGCGGATGGCAGGTCGTTTAACGTTGGGGAAAATCATCCTCCCAAATAAGCGCTTTTGACTTGGGAATTTTGCCGGAGCGATTTGGATTCGTCCTGCAAAATAATTTTCCCCGTTTCCAAAACGTAACCGTACCGCGAAATTTCCAGGGCCAGATTGGCGTTTTGTTCGACGAGCAAAATCGTGATGCCTTGTTGCCGATTGATTTCCACAATTTTTTCGAAAATAGTTTTAACGAGAATCGGCGCGATGCCGAGCGACGGTTCATCGAGCATCAGAAATTTCGGTTTGCTCATCAAAGCGCGGCCAATTGCGAGCATCTGCTGTTCGCCTCCCGAAAGTGTGCCGGCAATTTGTTTTTGACGCTCCTGCAGCCTGGGAAAAATTGAGAAAACATACTCCAGCGCTTTTTCAATCGTGGTTTTATTTTTTTGCAAATACGCGCCCATTTTCAAATTTTCAAAAACGGTGAGATTGGCAAAAATCATCCGGCCTTCCGGAACTTGCGAAATTCCCGCCGCCACAATTTTGTGGGCGGGAAGTTTAGTGATGTTTTGTCCTTCGTAAATAATTTCACCGGCTTGCGCTCGCAACAATCCGGACACGGCTTTCAGCGTGGTGGTTTTGCCCGCGCCATTCGCACCGATCAGCGTAACGATGTCGCCTTTTTTGACTTGCAACGAAATGCCGTGCAACGCGCAAATCGCGCCGTAGTTCACAGTTAAATTTTTAATCTCCAACATACTAGTTCACCGCAGAGACGCGAAGACGCGAAGAAAACTCCTCCATCTTTTTTTCAACTCCGCTTGGCGTCTCCGCGTTTTTCTTCACTGCCCAAGTAAGCCTCAATGACTTTTGGATTGCATCGCACTTCGCCCGGCGTTCCTTCAGCGATTTTGATTCCATAATCCAAAACAGCGATGCGCTCGCAAATTCCCATGACGACTTGCATGTCATGTTCAACCAGCAGAACCGAGAGTTTATATTTTTCTTCGATGAACCGAATCAGTTTCATCAGCGCAATTTTTTCCGTTGGGTTCATGCCCGCGGCCGGTTCGTCGAGGCAAAGCAATTTCGGTTTGGTAGCCAGAGCGCGGACAATTTCCAAACGACGTTGATCGCCATAGGGAAGAGAGGTGGCCGTTTCATCGTGCAGGCGACCGAGATCGAAAATTTCCAGCAATTCCATCACTTGCGTTTCTACGTTTTTTTCGCTTTCTCGAAAATGTTTTCCGCGCCAGAGCGCATTGCGAATGCCGTGGGAACGATGCAGTTGCAGCGCCGCGCGGACGTTATCGAAAACGGTGAGGCTGGGAAAAAGACGAATGTTTTGGAACGTTCGCGCAATCCCTAATCGGGCCAGCTCGTGAGGTTTCAAGCCGGAAATCTTTTTACCCGAAAAAAAAATGACGCCTTCCGTGGGCTGATAAACGCCCGTGACCAGATTGAAAACCGTGGTCTTGCCGGCGCCGTTTGGTCCAATGAGTCCGACCAATTCATTTTCGCCAATTTGCAAATCGAGATTGGCCACTGCCGTCAGACCGCCGAAACGGATGGTTACTTTTTCGAGTTGAAGTAATGCGGAATTTCCAGGCGACATACTCACATTCACTCTTTGAAACCCATTTCATTAACACCCTGCTTTAGCTGGGTGAGTTGATGAAGGTGAATCTTAAAAACCGTTTCAACGGTTTGGGCGTACGCAAAAAACCACTGAAGCGGTTCAATCCATTCGACCCGTTTCTTCACCCAGCTAAAGCAGGGTGTTAATGAGAAATATCCAAAGGAGGTTCTGGAAAATTTAATCATGCTTTAACAACGCGCGATTTGGAAAAATTGAACAATCCCTGCGGCCGAAGCATCATGAGTCCGATGATCAGCAATGCGTAAATGATCATTCGATACTCGGCAAAAGAGCGCAGTGTTTCCGGCAAAATTGTCAGGACAATGGCGGCGGCGATGACGCCAGGCGTTCGGCCCATTCCGCCGAAAATTACCATCACCACAATGTCAATGCTCTTCATGAAATCGAAACTGGTCGGTGACAAAAATCTTTTGTGATGCGCAAAAAGCGCGCCGGCAATTCCCGCAAAAAAAGCGCCAATGACAAACGCGGTGACTTTGTAACGAGTCGGGTTGATGCCGATCGCGCTCGCCGCAACTTCATCGTCGTGCACCGCGATGAAACCGCGGCCGTAAGTGGAATTGACCAGACACGCCACGACGAAAATCGTGACGGCAGCCAGGCTCCAGGCCCACCCGAAATTCGTCCAATTAGCGATTCCAGGAAGGCCGGTCGCCGCTCCAAAAAATTCCGTAGTTTGAAAAATCACGCGAATGATTTCGCCGAATCCAAGTGTAACGATTGCCAGATAATCTCCGCGCAATCTTAAAGTCGGAAGACCCACGGCCAAGCCCGCCGTTGCAGCCGTAATCCCGCCGAGCAGGAGCGCTGCGGAAAATAAAATGGGTTGCGCCCAAACTGGCGTCGCTGAGGACAAGGCCAAAGTTAATTTGGCTGCGCTGTAGCCACCGACTGCCATGAACCCGGCGTGACCAAGACTGAATTGTCCAGTGTGGCCGTTGATGAGGTTAAGACTGACGGCAAGAATGATGTTGATCGCGATATCAATGGTGATGCCGAGATAATATCCGTTAAAATATTTTCCAGAATGCGTGTGGACGATCCAGTTTAAAACTGGCGTGAGGATAATCGCCGAAACGATGGCGAGCAGCAACAAACGTTTTGCGCCGGAGTGCATTATCGGGTAGCACCTGCC
>JALYXC010000490.1 GCA_030947315.1 Verrucomicrobiota bacterium
TGGTGATTTTGATTGTCGTTTTGAGTTTGCGCGAATGGATTTTGTTGCTCGCGAAAAAAAAATTGGCGCAGCTTCGCGAAACCGAACCGATCTGGTTGCCCGCGTATGCGCTCATCGAAGAAAAACCACTGCACATTTTCGGACTGCTCACATTGCTTTTTGCGCTGGCAAAACATCTCAGTGGCGAAACTGAAATGGAACGCGCCCAGAAAAAAAATATTTGCGTTTGTGAAAATCCCATTGAACAACTGAACGCGAAAAATTCTCCCCAGGAAATTTATGCGGAAGTCACTGACAAACGGTTCACGGGTATTAATCGCTGCTGTTAAAGTTAATCTCAAATCTATTTTTTTATTTCTTGGTGTCTTTGTGTTTTGGTGGTTAAAAAAAAATTATGAAACTCGGCTTATTCGGCGGTTCATTTGATCCGATTCATCTGGGCCATTTGCTGGTCGCGCAAGCCGCTCGCGAAGAATTGCAATTGGATAAAATTTTTTTTATTCCCACTGCGCAATCGCCTTTCAAACCGGAAGCCAATCCCGCGCCAGCCGCGCTTCGATTGCAAATGCTGCGTTTAGCGCTGGCGGGCCAGACCCGTTGCGAAGTGGATGATCAGGAGATTCAGCGCGGCGGAATTTCTTTCACGATTGATACGGTGCGCGATTACTTTCAAAAATTTCCGGGCGCAAAATTATTTTATTTAATCGGCGCGGATCAAGTGACGCTGCTGCCAAAATGGCGGGAAGCAAATGAGTTGGCGCGCCTTCTCGAATTCGTGGTCATTCCGCGACCGGGCGAAATTCCCGCGCAAATTCCGGAACCGTTTCGCGGAGAATTGTTGCGCGGTTTTCCGGTGGGGATTTCTTCTTCGCAAATTCGCGCTCGTGTCACAGCCCGTTTGCCCATTGATTTTCTGGTGCCGGAAATTGTCGCTGAAGCCATCAAAAATAATCGGCTTTATCTTTGAGGCGATTGCGCTATTTTTTTCGCAATGGATTCCAAAACATTGGCGCTGCTTTGCCGCGACCTGGCCGAAAATCGAAAAGCCGAAAACGTGGTGGTTCTGGATGTCAGCAAAGTTTCTTCTGTGACCGATTATTTTGTGATTGCTTCGGGCGCCAGCGAACCGCATCTGCGCGCCATCGCCAGTGAAATTACCGATCGGTTGCGGGATGATTTTAATCTGCGCCCGCGCGCGGTGGACGGTCAGACTCCCACCGCCTGGCAAGTGCTTGATTTTTTTGATGTCATTGTCCACCTGATGCGAAATGACATTCGCGCCAAGTATGATTTGGAAAGTTTATGGGGCGATGCGCCGCAAGTGAAAAAGAAAAAAGCGCGAATTAAATCGCGCTGATTTCAATTTTACAGTCCCGGAAAAAAATTACTCGTTGCCTCTATTTTCCTCTTCTTGGTGTGCATCTTTGGGTTGCGGCGACTGCGCCCCAGCCTTGACCATTTCGTCCACAACTCGTTTAAATTCTTCCAGACCGGTGGCCGGAATAATCACATTGTCGCGCCGTCCATTGACGTCCTCGGTGATTCGCAAAAATCGCCCGCGCGGATTTTGTTTGAGCGTGAAAATAAACATCTTGCGTTCGATTTGGATTTTTTCGGTTTTGAGAGTTTCCTCATTCACCGGCGGCCTCGGTGGCAAACCGGAGTGCCCTGAATGGTAGGGAGGGCGATGGCCGTACGGCGAAGGTCGTTCATTTGAAATCATAATCTTTTCCTCGGTTCCGTGGATGCAGTTTAATTTCTTACTACAACTAGTTTGATGGATTTATGCGTTTGTCAACCGGCAGTTTTGAAAAATAGTTTTCGTTTTTTCCGAACGAAGACAATGACTCGTTTCGTGATTTTTAAATTCGACAAACGAAATTTGACCGGCGAAATTGCCTCGATGAAATCCGCTTACGAACTGGCCATGGAACGACTCGACAAAACTGCGCCTTCGCAGAAATTAAGCGTCGAGCAGAAAAAACAAATCGCAGAGCTGGAATCCAAATGCGTCGCTAAGATCGCCGAGCGCGAAATTTTCGTCAAAGGCGAACTGGCCAAAGCAGTGGAGAAAGGCGATTTCGAGGAAATGGAAAAAATCGAAAAGCAGCTCGTCAGCGATCGAAAATCGTTCCAGGCCGATCTGGAAGAAAAAAAAGAAAAAGTTCGGCTGGGCAAATGAACATTCGTTGAATCGGAAACTTAATTTAACAGAGATGAACAGGATCCACAGGATTTCAGGGAAGCTTTTATTCCTGCCAAAATATCCTGTTTATCTTGTCTATCGCTGTTCAATAAGTTTCGAATCTCTTTTCGCGGAAACCATTAAAAAGCCGACTAGAACCAAACCTATTCCGATGGCCGCCAAGCTGAGGTAAAACGGCGCGACGGAAGGCCGGAATTCAAAAACGATTTGATGATTTCCCGCCGTAAGATAAACGCCGCGCATAATAAAATTGCAGCGCAGAATTTTCGACGGCTGTCCGTCCACCGTGAGTTTCCAGTCGGGATTAAAG
>JALYXC010000508.1 GCA_030947315.1 Verrucomicrobiota bacterium
GTTTAATAATGTGCCGGGCGATTTTCGCCGTGAGCGCCAATGGGAATCGCATAGTTTTTAATTGGATTGAGCCAATTGAGCTATCGGATTTTCGTGAGTGGAGGAAACTGGTTTTTCAGTTTTATCAAATTTCGGAGCGGCTTGGACAAATCCCGGCAGAAAAAAGCTTAGAGGAGAGACGCTTCCATTCGCATTGATGCCACTGCAGCCGGTGCCGACTAAAATAATCACGGACATTGTCACCAAAAAAACACAGTTGATTCTCACGGATAAATTATTAAATGCGGGCGCTGAAATTAGCAACTACTATTTTGTGCGTTGTCACTCTTCCAAAATCAATTAAGCTTAAATCCATGACAGCAGATTCTGTTTAATCTCCAACTGATGAAATCTCTTTCGCTCACTTTTTGTTTGGCAATTTTTATTCTGGCCCCGACGGCGAAGGCTCAGACAAAACTGAAATTGTTCAGCGTCACTCCCGGCACAGAGAAAGTAGAGTTGATTTCCAATGGCGACTTTCAACTGCAAGGTCTTTTAGTCACGAATAGACATCCGTTTCCGGAAGGATGGAACCGACTGGGCGACGTGTTTGCGGATTCTGGCAGGAATCTAGTTTCGGCCAATGCGAGCGTGGTCGCATCGGGCGATGTCAGCCAAGGCGCGCTGGTCGGGCAATATTCCCGCGCCATCAATCTGGAGCCGAATACCGAATATGTCTTCAGCGGTTATTTATGGAATTTTGGCAATGTCACGGATCATGTAACGACAGTCATTGATCTAAACGACGTGCCAGGAGAACCGCAGATCACGTTGGACGCCGTGGACGCGAAGGCCGATCAAGGTTATTTTGTTTATCGTTATTTTAACACGCAGAATACCGGAACGAATGTCCTTGTCCGTGCATTTTACGATGGCTTCACGGGCCGCGGTTCGGCGTCAAATTATTTTCCGCTCGCTGCGCAGTGGGATAATCTCGCGATCACCAAAGCATCGGCTTTTGTTTTGCCGCAAACCAATAGTCTCGTCTCCCTCCAGGTCACACGTTCTGGCGACATGGTTTCAATTTTGTGGCCGGCCGCGCCGCTCGACCTGGCCCCGCAATTCGCTTCCACCCTGAGTGCCACCAGTCTTTGGCAAAACCTCACCAATGCCGTCCTCTTCACCAACAATCTCAACATAATGACGTTGTCGAATCTGAGCGGCGCAAAATTTTTTCGGTTGGTGGACGCCGTGGATCCGTCCACCATGAACCAAAAGTTGTTGATGGGATATCAAGGTTGGTTTGCTTGTCCGGCTGATGGAGTTGTAAATGGCTGGCGTCATTGGTTTCGCACTCAAACTCCCGCCGTGACCAACGTGACCGTTGATTTTTGGCCGGACATTTCTGAATTGGATCCCGATGAATTGTTCACGACCGGCCTGACGCTTTCCAACGGCGCTCCGGCCAAAGTGTTTTCTTCTTACAAGCAAAAAACTGTCACGCGCCATTTCCGATGGATGCGTGACAATCAACTGGACGGTGTTTTCCTTCAACGATTTTCCAGCGAACTGGCTGATCCTAATTCTTTTGCCGGCAGAAACCAGGTCGCCGCTTCGGTCCGGCTTGGCGCGGAAATGCACGGCCGGGTTTTCGCGATCATGTATGATATTTCCGATCAACCCGCCTCCACCCTGGTGAGCACATTGACCAACGATTGGAGTTATTTAGTGAACAATTTGAAAATCACCAGCAGCCCGCGTTATTTGCGTCACAAAGGAAAACCAGTGGTGGCGATCTGGGGTTTTGGTTTTCTAGACCGGCCCGGCACCCCAGCCCAGGCGCAGATTATAATCAACTATTTCAAAGCGGCGGGTCTCACCGTCATGGGCGGCGTGCCGGCTTATTGGCGAACCCTCAATAGCGATTCGCAAACCGATCCGGCATGGCTGGCGGTTTATCACTCGTTCGACATTATCAGCCCGTGGGCCGTGGGGCGTTACTCGACCCTATCCGGCGCCGATAATTTCAAGCAAAATCGAATTGCTCCCGATCTGGCCAACACCACGCTGTTCGGCATTGAGTACATGCCGGTAATTTTTCCTGGATTTTCCTGGCACAATTTATACGGCGGGCCGCTTAACGAAATTCCGCGCAATGGCGGGACTTTTTATTGGCGTCAGGTCTACAACGCGCAATCGGCCGGGTGCAAAATGATTTACGGCGCCATGTTTGATGAGCTGGATGAAGGCACTGCCATGTTTAAAATGGCGCCGACCTCTGCTCAACTTCCCGCGCCAGGCTCTTTTGTGCCATTGAATATTGATAGTCAAAATTTGACCAGCGATTGGTACTTGCGCCTGGCTGATCAAGCCGGAAAAATGTTGCGCGGAAAAATTCCGCTCGGAAGCCAAATGCCTATTACGCCTTAGCTTTTTCCGATCTAAAATAATTCCCTTAAATTCATGGCCGCAATTTTTATTTTTTTTAGTCGGAATTTTTTTTGGCGAAAGGGTCTGGCCTCTCTGTTGTTTTTTTCTATTTTTTTAAAAACAGAAATCGTTCACTCCGCTTCACCGACCAATTCTTTTTCCACTCTGGCCGAACGCGCGGAAAAAGAATTTCAAACGGCTCGCCAACGCTTTGAAAAAAACCGGACCAATTCCGAAGCCGCCTGGCAATTTGGACGCGCCTGCTTCGACCGGGCCGACGCGGCTACGAATAATTCGCAGCGCGAGGAAATTGCCACGCAAGGCATTTCCGTCTGCCACCAACTTATCGTGCGTCAACCCGATTCAGCGCCGGGCCATTATTATTTGGGGATGAATCTGGCGCAATTGGCCCGGACAAAAAAAATTGGCGCCCTAAAAATCCTCAAGGAAATGGAGCGGGAATTTTTAAAAACAGAAGAACTCGACGATTCGTTTGATTTTGCCGGAGCTGATCGCAATCTCGGCATGCTTTATCATGAAGCGCCCGGCTGGCCCATGAGTCTCGGCAATAAAAATAAAGCGCGCCAACATTTGGAGCGCGCCGTAAAATTAAGTCCGGATTTTCCGGAAAATCGCCTTTACCTGATCGAAGCATCCTTGAAATGGGGCAATCAAAAAGTGGCGCAGGAACAAATCAAAGCGTTGGAAGAACTCTGGCCGCGCGCCAAAAAAAATCTGCCCGACGAAAAATGGGCCGCCAGTTGGGACGATTGGGAGAAACGTTTTCAGAAAGTCAATCGAAGCAAAGCCCAAAACCGTCTCCACTGATAGCTCATCTATCGCACCAGTTCGAAAGCGAATCCTTTTAAATATTCGGTTTCGGGAATTGCAGGAATAATTGGATGGTCAGGCGATTGGCTATAAACAGCTACGCGCCGCAAAACTTTTTTCGCGTCGAAGGCCGCCGCCAAAATAACTTCCTGAAACAAAGCTGCATCCACGTGATGCGAACAACAGAAGGTCGCGAGTGTCCCACCCGTTTTCAAAAGTTTCAAAGCGCGCAAATGGATTTCCTTGTAACCGCGCAGAGCGTCGGCCACCGCGGCGCGGCTGCGCGTGAACGAGGGCGGATCAAGAATAATTAAATCAAATCTCGGAATGACTTTTTCGCGCGGCTCCACCGCCGTTTGCGTTTTGAACCAATCGAAAACGTTCACAGCTTCAAAGGAACATTTTTCCGCCAGACCGTTGACGCTCGCGTTTTTTTCGGCAGCAGCCACTGCATCGGCGCTTTGGTCAAGCCCGTGCACATGCGCGGCGCGGGCGCGCGCGGTGTGCAGCGCGAACCCGCCCAGAAAGCTGAAGCAATCCAAAACTCGTCCGCCGCGAACCAGTTCCGCAACGCGCTGATAATTAATTTGTTGGTCGAGATACAAACCGGTTTTGTGCCCGCCCAAAATATCCTCGCTGAATTTTATTCCGTTTAATTGAATGGGCGTTTCGCTTTCGAGATTTCCAAAAAGAATTCCATTGGCCTCGCTCAATCCTTCAAATTTTCGGAAAGAAGAATCGCTCCGCTCCACGATGGCGCGCGGCGAAAAAATAGTTTGCAGCGCGCTTACAATCAGAGCTTTGCGCTGTTCCATTCCGAGCGCGGAAATTTGCAGGACAAGAATATCTTCGTATTTGTCCAC
>JALYXC010000516.1 GCA_030947315.1 Verrucomicrobiota bacterium
CGATAATAGAACATCACGTCGCGCCGGCTTTTTCCTTTTTCAAAAACAATGGGTGACATATCAACAGAATCCATCACGCGATCTTTTGGAATTTCAACATCAACCCAATGCAAAATGGTGCTGAACAAATCCAGGGAGGAAGCTAGTTCGTGAGTGACGCGGCCCGCTTTTATTTTTTTCGGCCACCACGCGATTCCCGGCTCGCGCATTCCGCCTTCCCAGGTGCTGCCTTTGCCTTCTTTCAACAAGCCAGCCGAACCGCCCGCCAGTTCTTTCACGAGCCACGGCCCATTATCACTCGTGAAAAAAACGAATGTGTTTTCAGAAAGTTTTTCCTGGCGCAGCGTTTCTAAAACCTGGCCGACGCTCCAATCAAGTTCTTCGACTACATCGCCATACAGACCGCGCGCGCTCGTTTTTTTGAATTTGTCCGAGGCGAAAAGCGGCACATGCGGAAACGTGTGCGGAAAATAAAGGAAGAACGGTTTTGATTTATTTTCGCGAATAAATTTAATCGCTTCCTCGGTGTAGCGTCGCGTCAACGCGCTCAAGTCCGTAGGTTGTTCGATAATTTTTTCATTCCGCAGCAAAGCATTGTTCCACCATTTCAGGTCGGGATTCAGGCTCATCGAACCGGGCTTCGGAACTTTGCCGGAGGGTTCCATGTCGTTGGACCAACGCAGCCCAAAGTAATAATCGAAGCCGTGGCGATTCGGAAAAGTGTCGGACGATGTTCCAGACAAATGCCATTTTCCGATGCAGGCGGTCGCGTAATTTTTTTCCTTTAGCGCAGTAGCAATTGTAATTTCCTCAAGCGGCAAACCGCCCGAGTCCTTGGCGGAAATGACGCGGTGTTTTTCGCTGCCAGCCATGCCATTACGAATCGGCAAACGTCCCGTCAGCAGCGCCGCGCGGCTCGGCGTGCAAACACAAGCCGCCACATAAAAATCGGTGAACCGCATTCCTTCCGCCGCCATCCGATCCAGATTCGGCGTGCGAATTGTCGGATGCCCATAGCAACCCAAATCGCCGTAACCCAAATCATCCGCCAGAATGATGACGATATTCGGCGGCGCCGTTTCAGCCTGGGCGGGAAAATTTAATGCCAGGAAAAATGAAAAAAGAATTTTAAAGAGCGAAAAACAACATTTTGGATTTTTCATTTGCGAAAATTGAAGCCGTTATTTTCGAGCCAGACGAGATAAATTTTATCGTCTGAGCCAGTCCCAAAAACTGTGGTGCAATCGGCTGATATTCAGGCAGCCGTTTCTACTTCAACCGGCTGCTGTAAGAAATTCAAGTGCCGTCGCCGTAGCGTCAAAAATAAAATCAGAGCGCCGATCGCAATGATCAAACTAATGACTTGCGAAAGGGTCAGAGCGGCCCAATAAATCGGCGCGCTGTCAGCTCGCAAAAATTCAACGGCAAATCGAATCAATCCATAGCTCATGCCGAGCCAGCAGAAAATTTCTCCGGCAAAGCGGCGTTGGCGGAAAGCGCGATTAAGAAACAGACACAAAGCAAAAGCCAGAAAGGATTCATAAAGTTGAGTTGGATGCACCGGCCAGGAATGCGTCGCATTTTTTGAAATCAATCCCAGTTTTTGATGTTGTTCGTACGCGCCAGTTTCGGGCGGAAAACGAACTGCCGCAAAAAAATTCGGCGGACAAAGCGCCGGAAAAGTTTGAATTTGATAATGCGCCCGCGGTTCTTTGATGGCGGCCAGTTGTGACGGCGACGCGCAAACATCGCCCCAACAACATCCCGCTAGAAAACAGCCAATCCGGCCGAATGCCAAACCTAACGCCAGAGAAGGCGATAAAACATCGCACAAAACCAATAGCGAAAGGCGCATGACACCCGCGTAAATAATCACGGCGAAAATTCCGAAAATCATTCCGCCGTAAAACACCAGGCCGCCGCCTTCCCAAATTTTTAACGCGTTCCCCAAAGATAACTTTGTCGGGAAATAAAATAAGCGGCTGAAAAGTCGCGCGCCGATTGGAGTAATTAGCAAGAGAAGAAGAACAAGATTATCAATGTGCCGTCCTTCGATTTTATTCTGCGGCGCCCGCCAACGCGCCAAAAGAAAACCAAAGAAATAACCAATCAACAACAAGACTGAATAAGAACCGATGTAAGGGTGAGTAAAAAGATCCCGATACATAATGAACGGGCGTGTGAAAAAAAGAAAGCGGTTCTGTAATGAACCGCTTTGGCTGATGACTTAAAT
>JALYXC010000517.1 GCA_030947315.1 Verrucomicrobiota bacterium
TTGGAGCGGTCATCCGCGTTTTGAACTAACCTCCACGCAAACATCCGTTATTTTCGATGGGCATTTGGCGGAATTAAAACCGGAACTGAAAATTATCAGCGATGAACTCTCTTTTTCGCATCAATTGGTTTTGCCGAGTGGTGAAAATCATTCCCTGGAGCGTGTTTATTTTTTTGCCGGTTCGCCTGCGCTTGTTTTAGTCGAACAAACTTTTTATCTGCTGCGCAATGCGCCTCCCGCAACTTTTCTGGGGGCGTGGGCGCAGAAAAAATCCTGGCCTGTCCGAAAATTAAGCCGCCGCTTGCTCACGCACCTTCGCAAAACGGAATCCAATAATGGCTCCGATTGGGAACAACTTTGCACGGCCCACTCCGCTCTGCCGCAATTTATTTTTGAATTGACTGATGAAACTATTCGCCTGCGTCTGCTCGCCAAAAGCGATCGCGACCAAAGCATTTGGCGCTGGCATGGTCACGATTGGCAAATTGAGGGATCAGAAAAACGGGCGACGGACAAACCGGAAATTCTCGATGACCCGCGTCTGGAAGAAGCGGCGAAATGGTTGCGTTGTCTCGATTGGTTCACGCCCGAGCCGGGCTTGTGGATTGGCGACGCTAACGAATTTATTTTAAGCTCGCTCGCCGATGCCTGGATGAAGCGCCCCACCACCGCCGAATATTTGGGTAATCCCGCCTTCCATCGTTTGTTTCTGAACGGGCGCGCGCTTCGTCCGCAAATTATTGTCCAAGGGAGCGGCATTGATTGGTTTTCCATTTCTGCGGAGTGGGAAATGGAAGGACTTCAACTTACGCCGGCCGATTTGCAACGCCTGCAATCTGCGACCGGCCGCTTCGTCAAATTGCCCGACGCCGGCTGGATGAAACTGGATGCTGCCGCTGTGCAGACTGCGCAGGAAACGTTCGCTGAGTTGGGTTTGGAAACATTGAGTCCGCTGAGCCAACGGGTCAGTCTCCAACAGGCCGCGCATTTGGACGAAACAGCCCGACAACATTTTGGCGATTCGCCCACAGCCAAAACATTGCGTGAAAGTCTCGCCAATTTTTCAGGAATCGCTCCGACCTTTTTGCCGGAAAATATTTGCGCGGAATTGCGTCCTTATCAAAAAAGTGGTTTCGATTTTCTTTGTCATTTGTCGCGGCACAAACTCGGCGGAATCCTGGCTGATGACATGGGCTTGGGAAAAACGTTGCAAACATTGGCTTGGCTCGCCTGGATGCGAGCGCAAAATCATGACAACCTGAAACCGGCTTTGGTGATTTGTCCGGCCTCGGTTTTACATAATTGGCGGCGCGAATCGGAACGGTTCACACCGCACCTAAAAGTTCTCGTGCTGGAAAGCGGCGCGAGACGCCATAATTTGCGTCAGCAAATTCCGCAGCACGATTTGATTATCACTAATTACGCGCTGCTCCGTCGCGACCTCGAAGCGTTGCAAAGATTTTCTTTTCGCGTGGTGGTTCTTGACGAAGCGCAATTTATAAAAAATCCAGGCGCGCAAGTCACCCAATCCGTCAAACAATTAAAATTCGATCATCGCCTCGCCTTGACTGGCACTCCGCTGGAAAATCGGCTGCTTGATCTTTGGAGCATTACGGATTTTATTCAGCCAAATTATTTGGGCACGCAACAAAAATTCAGCGAACTCTACGAACCGAAGGGTGAAAATATTGCTGAGGCGCAACGCATCGCGCGTCGCCGGCTTTCCGCCAAATTGCGCCCGCTCATGTTGCGCCGTTTGAAAAAACAGGTCGCCCAGGATTTGCCAGACCGCATTGAGGAGCGTCGCGATTGCGAATTGGGCGAGGAACAACGAAAACTTTACCTGGCCGAATTGCGCCGCAGTCGCGAGCAGATTTCGCAGGTCGTGGCCGAAAAAGGTTTGAACAAAAGCAAGATTCATGTTTTGGCCGCGCTCACCCGCCTCCGACAAATTTGTTGTCATCCGCGACTGGTTGGCAGCGATTCTCCTTCTGGCAAAACCGAAACTTTATTTGAACTGCTCGAGCCGCTCCTGGCCGATAACCAGAAGGTTTTGGTTTTCAGTCAATTTGTGCAAATGCTGCGGCTCCTGGAAAAGGATTGTGAGCCAGCTCAGATTCCCACGCACATTCTCACCGGTGAAACCAAAAATCGCCAGGACGTGATCAACGCTTTTCAAAACGATCCGCGCGGCGGAATTTTTTTGCTCAGTTTGCGCGCGGCGGGAACCGGTTTGAATTTGATGATGGCCAGCTACGTGGTGCTTTATGATCCGTGGTGGAATCCGGCCGTGGAAGCGCAAGCGATAGATCGTTCACATCGCATTGGGCAGACGCGAACCGTCAATGCTTATCGTTTGATTGCGCCCGGGACGGTTGAAGAAAAAATTTGGGATCTGCAACAACGCAAAGCGCAAACTATCGCGGATGTTTTGGGCGAAGAAGGTTTCGCCCGCAATTTGTCGTCGGTTGATCTGGAATATCTTTTTTCTGAGGATTAAAAAAAGTTTTCGGCGGGCGAAGTCTGGTGAACTCAATTTTTCCCAGAGTTGCAGATAAAATTGGCTGTCCGACATGGATTCGAACCATGACAAAGGCCTCCAAAGGGCCTTGTGCTACCGTTACACCATCGGACAACGCATCTCCAAATTACAGCGTTCCTTCCGCTTTCGCCAAGAAATTTATTGAGTCAGGGGAATGATGGCCGTCCAGAAAGTCGCGCCGAATTTTGTTTTGAATTTTTCCAATAAATTTTCCGCCGCGATTTTTTCGGTCGCCAACGCAAACGTGGTTGAGCCGCTGCCGGACATCAGCGCGGCCGCTCCGTGATTGCGAAAAAATTCCTGAAATAAACTCAACAGCGGAAATTTATTTAGCGCCGGCGCCTCCAGCGAATTGTAAAATTCCTGGGACGCCGCGGCTGAATCATTTTGGCGTAAAAGCGAAATCAATTTTTCCGCGCGCCCTTTTTTTCCATTCAAGGCTTCTGGAAAATTAGCCAGTTGTTGGTAGGCCCACGCGGTGGGAATTCCGAAGCCAGGATAAATGAGCAAAATGCAAATCCCGCGCAGCGCTGGAAAAAAATCGAGCGGCTTAATTTTTTCTCCGCGCCCGGTTGCGAGCGCCGGTTTATTTTGCAAAAAAAATGGAATGTCCGAGCCGAGTTCCGCAGCCATTTCCTGCAATTGTGTGGCAGTGAACGGCGAACCAAAAAGTTCATTTAAACCGAGCAGGGCGGTCGCCGCATTGCCACTGCCGCCGCCCAGGCCCGCGGCTAAAGGAATTTTTTTTTCGAGATGAATTTTAAGACCTTCGCTGAGATTGGCCTGATTTAAAAAAATCCGGGCCGCGCGATAAACTAAATTTTTTGAATCAGTGGGAAGAGTGGGTTCACTGCAAGTTAATTGAATTCCGTTTTCACTCCGTTCAAACGTCAGCGTGTCGTGTAAATTGACTGGATGCAAAACGGTTTCCAATTCATGAAATCCATCGGCGCGTTGGCCCATGATATTAAGGAGCAGATTTACTTTGCAGGCGGATTTTTTTTCCAGCGTCATGAAAATAAAAACGCCAACTCGAAGGCTGGCGTGAATTATAAATTAAATTTTAGATTTCAAATCCGCATTTGAAATATGAATTTTAATTGTCGAAAATACGAAATCGGCTTCCGGGAATGAAGGGCGCAATATCGCCGCCGCCGAAACCGAGGGCGCTATCCGGTGAAAAAAACGTCTCCGAAATAATATTAGGTTTGTAGCTCTCAGGATAAACGGGATTTTCCGGCGTAAAAACCGGGCTAAAATCATTGCGTCCATGATCGGGAAACGGAAAGGTTAAAACTTCATAAACGCCGACAAACGTTCGCGCCAGGCTGCGATTGACGCCGTGAATAAAACCGGTGGTGTAAGCGACTTCTGGGCTGCTGCCAGCGAAAGCGGTTTGTTCCATGGAGCGGCGAATTTCTCCGCCGCGAGCCAGTTCAGTGATGTTATTGATGCCGCGGCCCAGCTTTCTTTCGGGACCGGCTGTCGCGCAACCGAAAGAAATCAAACTCACCGCGAGCAGTCCTGTGGAAAAAGAGAAATAATTTCGCATAAAAATTAAATTGTTAAATCCAGTGTAGCGCGAATGGAATTCTTGTAAAGAGCTTTTTACTGAACTTATTTTTCGAGTTCAATAATGCCGTCGCGCTTTTTTTCCTGCTGCTCCCAGTACCAGGCAATCCAAATGGTGATTTCATAAAGCAGATAAAGCGGCACGGCCATGAGCACTTGTGTGACAACTTCCGGCGTCGTTAAAACGGCGCCTAAAACCAGGCACACTACAATCATGTAGCGGCGAAAGCCGGCCAGTTTTTCGTAATCAAGAATTCCGATTTTCACGAGCACCAGAATGACCACCGGCAATTCGAAACCGAGTCCCATCCCGAGCAAAAATTTGCAAACGAAACCCATATATTCCTCCGCGCGCCATTCATCCGCTTTGAATCCCATCCATTCGGAATAGCGCACGGAAGCCGTTAAAGCGATCGGCATCAAAAGAAAATAACAAAAGCAAACACCAATCATAAAAAGCAGCGTGCCGATGGCCAGCCCGTGAAAGGTATATTTTTTTTCTTTGATCTTGAGCGCGGGAAAAACAAAAGCGGCAATAAAATAAAAAAGAAACGGCGAAGCCAAAACGATGCCGCCATAGATCGCCATTTTTACGGCAATCATAAATCCAGCGGCCGGCCCGAAATTGCGCAGGTTAATTTTATTTTTGTCGAAGACGTCTGGAAATTCATTGGTCGTGGCTTTCAATCCTATAATAGTATTGGAGCCATTTTTGATGGGTGGAATTGCGAGAACGTTATGCCGATTCGTGCCGAAAAGATTGGCCGAGTTGGTGTCCAGATTGAACGTGCCGAGACGATTGGTGCCGAGTAAAAAAGTGACGGAAGAATTTTTGGCGGGGCGATTTATTTCAGAAC
>JALYXC010000551.1 GCA_030947315.1 Verrucomicrobiota bacterium
ACATTCCGCTCATCGTCATGGCCGGCCAGGAATACGGAACCGGCAGTTCACGCGATTGGGCAGCAAAAGGAACAAAACTGCTCGGGGTTAAAGTTGTCGTGGCGCAAAGTTTTGAACGGATTCATCGATCAAACCTTGTCGGCATGGGCGTTTTGCCGCTGCAATTTAAAGAAGGTGTTTCGGCGCAAACTTTAAACCTGGATGGGAGTGAATCCTTCGACGTGATCGGTTTGAATCCAAAAATTAAACCGCAACAAGATTTGATTTTGCGCGTCACTCGCATCAACAATGACGTTGAAAATATTCCAGTCATTTGCCGAATTGATACGCCGATTGAAATTGATTACTATCAGCACGGCGGAATTTTGCCTTTTGTCTTAAGGCAGTTAGTGGCCCGGGCTTAACAAAGGTCTATGGCGTGAGTGTCGATAAAATTGAAGGACAATTATTGAGTGGTGATTCCGATGCAAATATTCGGTTCAAGGATCTCTGCCACTTCAAGTGAAGGGGTTTCGGATGAGAATTTCCGGAAGCCATCATATTTTTAGTCGAACTGGTGTGATGGAACGAATTAACCTTCAGCGAGAAAATGGGAAAGCCCAGCCATATCAGGTTCGACAAATTCGAAAAATTCTGGCTCACTATAAATTGTTATGAAGTCACACAGCTACGAAATGATCATTTGGTGGAGCGATGAAGATGAAGCTTACGTCGTGGATGTGCCGGAGTTGCCCGGCTGCATGGCTCATGGAAAAAATCGGCAGCAAGCTATCCAAAATGCTGAGGAAGCCATCCAATTCTGGATCAAAACCGCAAAAGCTGACGGAATAAAAATACTCGAACCACGCGGACGATTGCTCTACGCATGATTGATTGCGCCCTGATTAAGCTCCCAACCGAACGAGAGCGCGAACATTCTCCTTTTGCGAGCTTTCTCTAGTCCCAAAATTTCCCATCAAGGTGAAACTTTTTTCTGGCGATGTTCCGTCGAGTGAGCGACTGGCCGCGCGAATTATCGCCAAGACAAATCGCGAGCATCCCGCCGATTCAGTTCTCAGGGCCGAATTAAAATCGCAACGCGGTTTGTCGCGAGAGGAAGGACGAAAAATAAGCCAAGCGGTTTTTGCTTATTTTCGTTGGCTGGGTTGGTTGGACAAAGAGAGTCCGATGGAACCTCAAATTTCTATCGCGCTCGAGCTTGATCAACGATTTTCTGAAAATCCAAATACATTTTCCGACGAAGAATTTTTGGCCAAAGTAATTCCCGATTGGATTAAAAACGAAATGAAAATTTCCCCCGAATGGATTCGTTCGCTACAAAACGAACCCAAACTCTGGCTTCGCGCCAAACGGGGACGAGGTCGGGAACTGGCCCAGAAGTTGGGCGAATGCTGGATTCCGGAACCGCCGCTTTTTGCCGACACGCTGCTTTATGAAGGGAGCGAAGATTTATTTTCCACGCCGGAATTTCACGCGGGCGATTTTGAATTGCAGGATATTAATTCGCAAATCGTCGGTTTGATTTGCGACCCGAAGCCGGGCGAAACCTGGTGGGACGCCTGCGCCGGTGAAGGCGGAAAGCTGATTCATCTTTCCGACTTGATGCAAAACAAAGGTTTAATCTGGGCAAGTGATCGGGCCGATTGGCGTTTAAAAAAATTGAAGCGTCGCACGGCTCGCGCCAAAGTTTTTAATTATCGCGCCGCACTTTGGAACGGCGGCGAAAAATTGCCTACGAAAACGAAATTCGACGGCGTGCTGGTGGACGCGCCTTGCAGTGGCGTCGGAACCTGGCAACGAAATCCACACGCTCGCTGGACGACCACGGCGACAGATGTTCACGAACTGGCGGAGATTCAAAAAAATTTATTAAACCACGCGGCCAGTTCTGTGAAGTCCGGCGGAAAATTAATTTATTCCGTCTGCACTTTGACCCCCGCTGAAACCATGAAAGTCAGCGAAGCGTTGACAAAACAATTCCCCGAGTTCAAGCCGTTGTCTTTGGACAATCCATTTAAACCAGACGAAGTATCCGCGCCCGAACTTTTGTTTTGGCCGCAAGATTTCGGTGGCAACGGAATGTTTGTGGCGGCTTGGGAAAAACTAAAATAATTTTTGGATACTACCAATTCTGACAATTGTTTCGAACAGAGCAAAGCACCGTGCGTCCTTGGTTTTATTGACAAGACGCTCAAATAATCTTAAAACTGGGTTGCTTTTTTATGAATACCCGCCCCGAAGATGGCGAAACAATTAATCGAGGATTCACGTTGATAGAATTGCTGGTGGTGATTGCCATCATCGCGATTTTGGCCGGAATGCTTTTACCCGCATTAGGAAAAGCAAAAGCAAAAGCCGAAGGCATTAACTGCATTAGTAATCTGAAGCAACTCACTTTGGCTGCTTTGCTCTACGCCGGAGATCATGCGGATGCCATCATTCCCAACTATATCGGGGGCGTCACGAATGCCTGGATCTCCGGGACTGTTAATGGTCTACCCGGAGCCACCAACCTTCTCAATATTCAGGCCGCAATTTTGTTTCCTTACAATCGGTCAGTAGCGATTTATCGCTGTCCGTCGGATAAATCCACGGTCCCCGGCACGAAAGTCCCGTGCGTTCGTAGCTATTCGCTGTGCGGCATGATGGGAATTAATTCTGCCGGCGTACCTGCGTCGGTTCATCCTAACGTTCAGGAGAATATGAAGTTCACATCGGTGAAGAGTCCCAATCCCTCAGCGGCTTTGTTTTTTGTGGATGAGCAATTTGATCCGAACGATTTTTCCGTGAATGGGACCAGTCTTGATGATGGTTATTTTGCGCTCAATCAGGTTAACGGATCGCAAAACTGGCGCAATTCACCCGCCAGTCGCCACGGGAACAGCGGACAATTCTCCTTTGCCGATGGTCATGCCAAACAGTGGCCCTGGAAAGATCCAAGAACCAGAAAGCTTAAAGGAATCAATCAACCCGCTACATTATCAATCAACGATCTTCAAGCAATCAGAGAAGCAATTTACGCGCCCGGCACATTTAATTAAGATTGGAAATCACCCGCCAGTCACAAGTTGACGGGAAAACTTATCTCGGCAAAGCCGTGCTGCTGCGAATGATTAATTCGGTGGGCAGCCGTTTGGTTTCAAAATGTTCGCCGCGCTGCAATTTCAACATCGTTTCCACCGCCGCAGCCCCGAGCCGTCTTTTGGGTTGTCGCACCGTGGTCAGCGGCACCCGAAAATATTCTGACATTAAAATATTTCCAAAACCAGTCATGGACAAATCCTGTGGAATTTTAAGCCCTTGATTCAGAAAAACGGTGGCGGCGCCAATGGCCACCAAATCATAGGCGCATTGCACGGCAGTCGCTTTGGGCATTTCATTGCACATTTGCAGCGCTGCTTTTTCGCCTTCTTCAATGGTGGCGCCAGCATTAAAAATTAAACGATCATCCAGTTCAATTTTCGCTTCTCGCAATCCGCGACGATATCCTTCTAATCGTTCCTGCGCCGCGGGCGAAACCGTCGGTCCCGTAAAAAAAACAATGCGCCGATGACCCAATTCCAGCAAATGTTTTGTCATTTGATAACTGCCCTGGGCATCGTCCGATTCGACATTGGCGAATGAACTGCAAAAAGGCGCGGGCTGGCCGAGAATTACCACCGGAATTTTACGGCGTTTCATCTCTTCATAAATCGGCGCGCTCGGCGTTAAACGATAAACCGGCGAAATAAATAATCCATCCACGCGTCGCGACAGAAGCCGGCGCAAATGCGATTCTTCCCGTTCGGGAATATTCAGCGTGTGCGCTAAAATAATATCGTAACCCAATGGCCGGGCCGATTCCTCAATGGCCAAAACGATCTGGGCGAAAATGGGATTGGCCACCGTGGGAATCACCACTCCGAAAAGTTTTGTGGTGCGATTGCGCAATCCCTGCGCCAGCGAATCGGGCAAGTAACCCATTTGTTGAGCGAGAAGTTTGAGGCGCGTTTTGGTGGTCGCGGAAATATCCGATTCGTCGCGCAACGCTTTGGAAACTGTCATCACCGAAACGCCCGCCTGGGCGGCAATGTCTTTTAATCGAACCATGGAAATTAAAAATTAAAAATGAAGATACAATTCCGGGCGCATTTTTAATTTTGCATTTCAGACATTTGATCCGCTCCAATGCAATTTGCGGCGCACGGTATCAAAAAAAGAACTGCCGCCCAAATGCACCAAATGCGCGCTGTGCCGGCTGCGTTGCACTGTAATCACATCGCCGGCCTGAAGATCGCTTTGCATTTGTCCATCGGCCGTCACGGTCGTTTCGACTTTTTCACTGATGACTTTCACTTCGATGATTGAATTCAAACTGACGATGACAGACCGATTGGTCAATG
>JALYXC010000555.1 GCA_030947315.1 Verrucomicrobiota bacterium
CCTTCGGCCGTGAGAATTTTTACCGCTTTCAATCCTTCTTTCGTGTTGACGATTTTCACGACTACATTTTTATGAATCTTGGCCAAAGTGCGGCCTTCCACCGCCATTTCTTCAGCCGTCAGCGTCACCGTTTCCAAACTGATCGGGCCATCCACGATGTCGCAAATTTCTTTATAGACCTCGAGATATTTGCGTCCGGTTTTGGCCACATGCGATGGATTGGTCGTGACACCATCCACGATTCCCCAACTGTAGGCTTCTTTAATTTTTGGAACGTCCGCGCTATCAATAAATAATTTCATAAATTGAATGGTAAATGTTTGGGATGAGAGTTGGCCAGAAAATCCGGCTGTTATTTATGCAACAGGAAATTTATTTTAAAACTTTTTCCCGTCACTTTGAAAATATGGCGGGGAATTCATTCACAGGATTAATTTTTGATATGAGCCAAAAAAAGTTTCTAATAAAAATGCGGCTCGCGCGTTATCACTTCTGAAGACTCACAAGTTTGCCCATGGAAAACAATTCAGCCAAAGCGCAATGGGTGCGCGCGACGGTGGAAAGTTACGAAGGTTCGCTCATTCGTTACGCCGCTTCGATTACGGGCGACTTCGAGCGAGCACGCGATGTGGTGCAAGACACTTTTGTGCGGCTGTGCGCGGAAACGCCGTCTCATCTCGATGGCCGACTGGCGGAATGGCTTTTCACCGTTTGTCGAAATCGCGCGTTGGATATGCAACGAAAGGAAAAACGTATGATTGCCTTAAACGAAATGGATTTGGAAAAACGTGAAAGCGCCGAGCCGTCACCTTCGCTGGCGGCGGAACAAAAAGAATCGGCGGCAAGAATTTTGAATCTCGTCGCAGCGCTTCCGCCCAACCAGAGCGAAGTGATTCGACTGAAATTTCAGAGCGATCTCAGCTACGAGGAAATCAGCCGCGTCACGAGTCTCAGCGCCAGCAACGTCGGTTTTCTTATTCACACCGGCATCAAAACCCTGCGCCAAAAAATTCAATCCGAAACCAAAAACGAATTACGGAGGGCTTTATGAAATTGACCAATGACGATCCAAAATTAACGGCTTACGCGCTGGGCGAACTTTCTGAAATCGAAGCGCGCGAAGTTGAAGCAGAAATAAAAAATTCTCCTGAATTGCAAAAAGCGGTGGAGGAAATTCGCGAGACGGCAGCTTTGTTAGAAAAAGAATTTTCTGCGGAACCGGCTTTGCCTTTGAATGAAAAACAAAAGGCCGCAGTTTTTGAAAAAAGAAATCAGTGGACGGCAAGCTCGCCCTCACCCCGGCCCTCTCCCCCAGGAGAGGGAGATAACATGCGCCGTGCCTTGAGGAAGGATGCCTTCGATGACGGTTCAGTCTCTCCCATTTTCAATAACGAAGTCGCAGCGGAAACTGAAACCGCGATGCACCAGCAACCTGCTGACGCTACCACCTTCTCCCTCTCCTCGGGGGAGAGGGCCGGGGTGAGGGCGGGCAATCAACCGACTGGCGCGAAATCAACCGGGCCCGACACCAGAAAAATCATTCCTTTCCCGCGCCGAAAATTTTTTACGGCTGTTGGAATCAGTGCGATTGCTGCAAGCGTAGCATTTTTATTAACCTGGCAGTTTGGGCAGGATTCAAAACGCGCATCACTCGCGCCACAGACAAATTCGGAATTTCGTTACGCGCAAAATGCGATTTCTCAGCAGAAAAAAATTGCGGACGAAAATCAATTGCGCCCAACGGAAATTCCGCCGGCCACGCCGGTGCCGCTGTTGAAAGAGGAATTAAAAACTCCAAAGGAAAATCCACCTGAAGTTGTCATCGCTGAGAATGAAGCGGTCAGGAGGCAATCTGCCGCTCCGTTGGAGCAAGGAAAAAAGGGAATACCTTTTAGTGCTCCAAAGGCGACGACAATTTCGGGTCGCGAGGTTTCCCAGAATACTGGCGTTTCAGAAAATAACGTTCCGCAACCTGACCATGTTCACCAATTGAATTTGAAAGCTGACCAACCAACCAGCTCCACTCTCAGTTATGGCATTGCCGAAAATGATAAAAAGGAACTGGGACTTGGAGGAGGAGGGCAAAGCCTTTCTGCAAAAAAAATAAAGTCACGGATAGGCGCGCAAACCGGGACCGCTCCGGGCGCGACACAAGACGGTTTACGCAAATCTGTAGCCGCCAGAGCGGGAGGAATTATAACTCCGGCAACCGTGTCGCTTGAGGACATTTCCCGTGTAGAAGGAAAATCATATTATTATTCCGATGAAAGGTTCGCGCGGCAACGGCAACAAAATTTGAACTGGCGCGACTCGGGTGGCACGGCGCGTTATCCAAAATATCTCGAGAACAATTTTGAAACAGTTCTCCAGAATCCGCTTTCCACATTTTCCATTGATGTGGATACGGCGTCTTACGCGAACATGCGCCGCTTTTTGAATGAAGGTCGGATGCCGCCGCGCGATGCCGTCCGCATTGAGGAATTGATTAATTA
>JALYXC010000569.1 GCA_030947315.1 Verrucomicrobiota bacterium
AATCCATTCGGGCTGGGCGGCTCGGTCAGTCGCGGAATTTTAAGTTCGCGCAATCGCCGTCCCGCCGCGGAAAAAAGTCCGCTCGGCATCGAGGATTGGTTGCAAACGGACGCCGCCATCAATCCCGGAAATAGCGGCGGGCCGCTCGTTAATTTGCGCGGGGAATTGATCGGATTAAACGTGGCGGTTTTCCGCGAACAAAATGCGCAAGGAATTGGTTTTGCCATTCCAATCAAACGCGTGGCGGAAGCGCTTTCGGAAATTTTTACGCCGGAAGAAAGTCCACAACAACTTTGGTTCGGCGCGCGGGTTCGTTCAAATTTTAATTCGTTGCAGGTTTCCAGTGTGCAGTCCGGCAGTCCCGCTGAGAAAGCCGGATTGCGCGTGGGCGATTCCATTTTGCAAATCGGCGAAAAAACGCCTCGAAATTTTATTGAGTTTGTGGTGGAACTTTTAAATCGCAGCGAAAAAAACAGCAACGTTCCGCTGATCGTTTCCAGAAATGGGGAACGTAAAAGTTTGGCGGTGCAGTTGATTGCCCAGAAAAATTTTTTTAACGCGGATTTAATTCGGCAGAAACTTGGAGTGACATTGCAGGAAGTAACGCCGGACCTGGCGCAAGCGTTGCGGTTGAATTCGACCAGCGGTTTTCTGGTGGCCGGTGTGGACGACAAAAGTCCGGCGCAAATCGCGGGCGTGCGGCGCGGCTATTTAATAACCGCCATTGATGGCCGGGTGCCCGCTGATTTGACTGACCTGGCTAAAATTTTATACGAAAAGAAAAAAGGCGAAAAAGCCCAACTCGGTTTGGTGCTGACGCGGCAACAGGGAAATCTTATTCAAGCGCGGCCGGCTGCGGCAGAAGTAAAAGTGCGCTAGGGCAAGGCTCCTTTCTTTTTTAATTGCCGCGGGCTGTTCTTGTTTCAAAATTTCTACTTCGTTTTTTTAAGAGAAAAAAGAAATTCCACTAAATCCACCAACTCTTGCGTGGACATGGTTTGCTCCAGTTCCGTTGGCATGATGGATAATTTTGACTGCTCGCGTTTGGTCACATCACTTTTTTTGTAACGCGTCACGATCCCTTTTAAATCTCTAATCGCAAGTTCATCAGCCGTTTCGCTGGCGAGCAAACCGTAAACTTCATCGCCATTTTTGAGTTCCATATTGAACGCTTCAAACCCCATGGAAATGCCCGCACTCGGATTAAGAATGGATTCGAACAAAGCGTCTTTGCCCAATTTAGCGCCGATTTCGGAAAGGTTTGGTCCAACTTCCCTGCCGCGCCCTTTGATCTGATGACAATTGGAACAACCGGTCTCCGCGCGAAAAAAAACTTTTTCGCCTCTCATAACGTCGCCTTTCATTTCCTTCAGTTCGGTTAGCGGCGGAAGCGGTTCAGGATTTTTACTTGGCGGCAAGGGAAGAATTTCGCGAGCGGCCGATTTAATTTTGGGCCAGCGGGAGCCGTTCAATTCGCTACTCACCACGATCCTTAAATCGTTGGGTAATTTTTCCTCTTTAGCTAACGCGAGCAAATCATTCGCGCCCGGCAAGGTTTGCGCCAGAGAGCGAACCGCTTGTTTGCGCAAGGCGAGATCGCGTTTCGGATCGGTGATGATGGGCCAGAGCAGGGGAACAATTGTTTTAGTTTTGGTGTTTCCTAAAACCTCGGCGGTTTTTATCGCGTCCGAAATATCTGCGCTTTGCAGGGAATTTTTTATTAAATCTGAATTCGGGTTCGCCAAAATTATCTGCATCGCTTCGACTCCAATTTCATTGGCCGGATTTTTAAGAGCAACTTCGAACAATCCTTTCTCCTGATTTTTAATGTTAAATTTTTTTACAATCTGGACAAAAGACGAGGTGCCGCGAACTTTTTCCAGCAATTGGTTCACGACTGTTTTCAATCTTGGATTTGTCTCGAGATCCCCTTCGAGGCGTTGGAGAGTTTCGGTCAGAATAAAAATGCGCTGCGATTCCGAAAGGGAATTGGTTTCCGAAAATCCCGCGGCTCTTCCAACGTGAAAAATTGCCATCGCCAGGAAAAAATATTTTAAAAATGGCCAGTTTTGCACCGAAGATTTTTACGCAGCTTTAATGTAATTCACGCTCTAACAATTTTATTTTCCATGACAACCCGCCAGAGAAACCGCCCAGTTTTCCGTTCGCGGCCAAAACGCGATGGCACGGAATTAAAACGGGAATGGGATTTTTGCCGCAGGCGCCTCCCACAGCTCGCGCGGATTTAGGTTGATTTAAAATGGCGGCAAGCTGCGTATAACTGATCGTTTGTTTTATTTTTTGCAGCGCACCCCAAACCTGTTTTTGAAAATCAGTTCCTCGAGAAAGATCCAATGGTGGAAATTTTTTGGCCGGTTTGCCTGACAAAACCTGGTGTAACGCTTGCGCAGTCAATCGGTGCCAGGTTCGAACTTCGCGCGAAATGTTCTCGGAATTTATTTTGGGAATTTTTCCATTTGGAAAATCGAGTCGCGCCAGCCCATTGTTCGAATAATGCGCGCGAAAAATCCCATCTGCTGTTTCAATGGGCAGCGTGGCCGTGACCGGAAATTGTTTTCGATTTGTTTTCAATGTCGTTTGAAAAAGAACACCATAATCCCCCATAAAATCAAGAGAAAAAAAATGGTTAGAAAAATAAAACGATTTCGGGCCACGCGTTTTTCGTAGCGCAAAGGCCGCAATCCTTGAATGCTCCCGGCCGCCAGATAATTTATCAATTTAGGATTGGCCGCCGATTGGCCGCGCCATTGATTTTTCCAGCGACGCCACAAGGCCGCCAAATCATATTTGCGCAGACCCAGATCGTCTAATTGATCCGGGGTGATTTCTGTTGGAGATTTCAGACGTTTTTGATCCACTTCTTCAAAAATCGGTTCCTGCCGCAACGCTTTCAATTCGGAAATGGGCAACGGATGCGCAATGATCGTTGGGCCGTGCGGCAGCGCCGTTGAGCGAACGCGCGGATGAGCTTTATCGGCTTGCGCATGGAGCTTTTGAATTTTGGATTCCAACGCCGTGATTTCCGCGCTTAAAACGCGGGCGCGTTCAGAAAAGGGGTCCGCTTTTTTTTTGAAGAGTCCCATGCGAAACAAAAGTTAATAGCGCAACAACAACAGCGCGATAATCCCCAGACTCAGCAAGAGGAGCGGCCAGGTCAAAGCGATTCCGAATTTGAAAAGCTCGCCTGGAGTCAGCGAGGCGAATAATTCCTGCGGAGAACCAGCGGGTTTATTTTCTGTCGAAACAGCGCCCGATAAAACTGGAAATTTCAACCGCGCCCCGTTCCATTCCATCCGCGCATTTTCAATGGTGGTCAAAGCGCGCGTTAACTCAATCGCAAAATTTTCCTGGGTCCAAGCAGCCTCATCAATGAACTGAATTTTTCTCAGAACATCTTGCAAATTCGCGAGCGATTTTGCCATTTGTTCCGCATCGCGGCGGGCCGCAAACTCCGTCTCCTCCAGCAAACCGACGCCTCGCGTTAGATGTTGCAGCATTTCTTCGCGACCAGTTTGAAATTCGATTTGGCGACGCCGGGTTTCTTCCAGCGCGGCGCGTTCCTGTTCCAATTCTTCCTGCGTCCGTTTGAGTTCGCTCAGTTTAAGTTGGGTTTCGCTCATTTTGCTTTCCACTTCTTCGCGCGTGGGCGGCCGGTTGAAATCGGCCGGCATGTGTGTGTAATGCGACTTTTGAGCGGATTGAAACTCGCTATCCTCAAAATCTGAAGCGTCATGTTGTGAAGGCATGCGATGAGATTAAGCGGGAATTTTTTTTCTGTAAAGAAGCGGGTTTATTTTTTAGGAAGAAAAGATTGAATCCAAAAACGAAGAAGGAGAAATGAATTAAAAACGGGTTGTTCGCGAAGTGAAGTTTTGTTTTCTGATTTTTTAATTGGGCTCAATTTAAATTTTGACTTGTAAGATTTCTCTTCACGAGGAACAGTTTAAAAAACAAGAGGAATTTATGATCGAAGAAAAAGCTGTCTTTAAAGGAAGTCCCTCGGCCGTCGTCAATTTCGGCACCTTCGCCCTTTGCGCGCTGATTTCTATTGGCGCCCTGGCCATTATGATTTTTTCCCGGAAACAACTTTCTGATTCGCCGCCCCTGCGTTACGGCGTGTGGGCTTTGCTAATTCTTCCGCTGCTATTCGCCCTGATAAAATGGAGGCTGATTAAATCCCGCGTTTACGAAATCACCACCGAACGAATCAAAATCACCAACGGAATTTTTTCCAAAAAGACCGATGAGATGGAATTATATCGCGTCAAAGACGCCACGCTGGTGGAACCTTTTTTGCTGCGGCTTTTTTCCGTGGGCGACATTCAGGTTACTTCGGCTGACGCTTCCACGCCGGCCCTCCAGTTGGAAGGAATCTCAGGAGCGCACGCCGTGCGCGAAGAATTGCGAAAAAATGTGGAAGCCTGCCGCGACCGCAAACGCACGCGCATCACAGAATTGGAGTAAGCGTAATGCATCTGGAAAATCAGCCGTCAAACTTGCTGCATTTTTCCATCGCCAAACCGCCTAAAATCTTTTAAAGATGAGCGCATGAGCGAATCAACGCCTCCGAAATTATCAAAAATTCCTTTTTTGATGGCCGATGTTTTTTTGCTTGCGCTCGCGGCGACCATCGTTTTTCGGAATCCCGCGCCACTCACGATTTGGGAAAATTTATTGTGCGCCATTGCCGTGGGCGTGGGCGGTTGGCTGAGCGTCTTTCCTTATTTGACCGAATACCAAAACGCCTCAACTCTTTTGGAAGCACAGAATTTTTCCACCATTCTTGAGCGCGTCAAAAATCTGGAACAAATCGCCGCCCAGATTAATTCGGCCACTTCACAATGGCAGATCGTTCAGGAGGAAGCTGCCCAAACCGTCAAAGCCGCCAAAACCGTTGCGGACAAAATGACCGAAGAAGCCGGCACGTTTGCCGAATTTATGCAAAAGGCCAATGACGCCGAAAAAACTCATTTGCGCCTCGAAGTGGAAAAATCGCGCCGCGCCGAAGGCGAATGGCTGCAAATTTTGGTGCGCCTTTTAGACCAGGTTTTTGCGCTGTATCAAGCCGCGATCCAGTCCGGCCAAAAAGATGTGATCCAACGAGTCGGCCATTTTCAAAATGCCTGTCGCGATATCGCCCGTCGCGTCGGGTTAATTCCATTTACCGCCAACGCCAACGAAAAATTCGACGCGCAAAAACATCAGTTATTGGAGGAGACTGGCAATGCTTCAGCCGATTCCATTATCGAAAAAACGGTCGCGCCCGGCTACACATTTCAAAGCCAACTTTTGCGACACGCGCTGGTGACCATTTTGGGCGCGACAAAAAATTCAACAAGCTAGCAGGGCTTTTTGACTCGCTTCGGTCCGCATCGAAACGGTTGCGCCATTTTTTAGAAAATGAAGCCAACACTGCGTTACGGGCCGATGATAAATGCGACCGATAGCTTCGGCGTAAAGCGCGATTTGTGATTTGTAAAAGGCCGCTTTTTTTTCCATCTCGCCGTTATTAATCTCGTCCGTTTTAAAATCGAGCAGCCAAATTTCTTCCCGCAAAATTACGGCCAAATCCAAGGCGCCCTGCACTACGACAAATTCGTCCTCCAATTTTTCTGTATCGATTGCTAGATTCAATTTCATCAAATCGAATGGCGAAAATCGGGCGGTGAACTTCAATTCCTGTTGAATTTCATTTCGATGTTCTAAAATTTTCTGACCGATTTCTGACTTCCAAAAACCAGCTAGCGCATTCAGATCCAATGCGGCGATTTCTTCAGCCGTTAAAATTTTTTCGCGCCCCAATCGCATCGCTTCCTCCTGCAAAAATATTTTGTCGCCGACGTTTTCCAGAGCGACCCATTCCAAAAATAAATGGTGCGCGATGCCAATTTCCGCGGCGGAAAGTTTATTGTTTCTCGCGGAACTCCTGAGCTTAAAATCAAAAAGCGGTTTGACTTCATCAGCCGTTTCGTCCGCGTACCGACGACGCAAAGCCGATACAGAGGTTTTCGCCGGCGCAGTAGTGGCCGTTGAAAATGGATAACGCCATTGCAATCGAGATTGAAGCGCGTGAAATTTCGCTGGCTCGATTTCTTCGGATTTTTTCAGATCGTCTGAAGCGAGGATTTTATTTTCAATCGCCAAGCGCGGATCCTTTTCATCATAAAGCGTCCAACTGAATAAAGAATTTTTTCCGGATTGCAACCAGGCCGCTTCACCCATTTGCGGCGAGGCCCAAATGCCAAGCCAACTTAAAAAATTTCTCGCTCTCAAAATTTCCGCTTCATGCAAGCGGCCTTCCATTTTGGTCCATTTTTCCGCGGCGTTTTTGGAAGCGGTGCCGATTAAAATCAGTCGGTCTTGCGCGCGGGTGAGCGCCACGTAAAGCAAGCGCAATTCTTCCCCGATCGCTTCCTTTTTTTGGCGCCGTTGCGCCAGCCAATGCGGCAGACTCGGATAAGTCTGCCTTGTCTGCGGCGGCTTGACTTGCGGGCAAACTCCAAATTTTTCGTCGAGAATTATTCGAGCCTTGAGATCGTCAAAATTAAATCGTTTGCCTAAATCGGCCAGAACCACAATGGGAAATTCCAGCCCTTTGCTTTGATGAATGCTCATGAGGCGAACCGCATTTTTCGTTTCAATACTGGCCGGTTCGGTCTCAATTTCAGCATCTTGTTGGGCTTCAACCAATTTAAGAAAACGAAATAAACCCTCACCCTGGAACGAATCGAATTGCCGCGTCAAATTAAGCAATCGCTCCACGTTGGCCTGTCGTTGGGCGGCGCGATTCTGCGTAGCCAGCCAGGCCGAATAATGCGTTTGGTCCAGCACAACTTCCAGACAGCGCGAAAGCGACATTTGTTGGGGCAACTGACGCCATTGATGGAAACGCTCAAGAAAAAAATCAATTTTTCTCAAAACTGAATCCGCTGTTTCCGAGTTTTGAATTGTGAATTTGGAATTGTGAATTTTCTGAAAAGTCAAAAGAGCATTCCAAAAATGTCCGCTGCGATTGGCCAAACGAATCGTCGCGAGTTCATCCAGAGACAAACCAACAAAGGGCGAGCGCAAAACCGCGAGGAGCGGAAAATCTTGCGATGGGTTATCGAGAATCTGCAGCAGACTTAACAAATCGGTGACCTCAGTGCTGCCGTAAAATCCACTGCGCGCCGTCACCAGCGGAACGCCGAGCCGATCAAATTCTTTGGCGTACGCTTCCACTTTTTTGCTCGGTGATCGCAATAAAATCACCATGTCGCTCCACTCGGCCGCGCGCTGTTTTTCCTTTTCCCAGACGAGCGAATTCTGTTTCAGTTCAATCAATCGCCGAGCGACTAAACGCGCTTCTTTTTCTGTATCGGAAAGAGATTCAAAATCGGAATTTTCTTCCTCGCCATTTTCTTCCTGGGAAAATTTCTGTCCTTTGAGGCGGATGTGCCATTCCACACGCGGGGAGGAATCGTTCACCACCGTCAGCGCCGCGCGTTGGGTCGCATTGCCAAAACGCAATTTGGTTTCTTCATCGTACTCCACGCCGCCAATTTCGGATTTCATCAGCGCGGCAAAAAGCGGATTGATAAAATTCAGAATCGTTTCATGACTGCGGAAATTATCGGAAAGCGGCACGACACTGCTGTGTGGAAAATTTTTCCAGCGCGTCTGATACTCCAAAAAAATACGCGGATTGGCGAGACGAAACCGATAAATGCTTTGTTTGACATCACCCACGAGAAAACGATTTGCGTGTTCATTTTCGCCGCCGAGATTTTTTAGAATTTCATCCTGCGCAGCGTTGATGTCTTGATATTCATCCACAAAAATCAGGCGAAATTTTTCCCGCCAACGCGCTGCAATCTTTTTGTCGCGCAATAATTTTAAAGAAAATTGTTCGAGATCGTGAAAGTCGAGTCCGCCCATTTCCCGTTTGGCTTCGGAAAACTTTTGGGCGAATTCGCGCGCCAAATTCAGCAGCGCGATGATTTGGGGTCGAACCCAGGTCCAATCTTCCTGGAGCGGATCGCTGTCTTTTGTTTCAGCGCAAAGCGAATGTAAAAACTCTGCTTCCTCGAAAATCTTTTCAATGGGTTCGCGAAATTTTGTTTTCTTCTTTGCAGGCCAGATTTGATCGGCTCCAATAATTTGCTCCAGGATTAAAGCCGCCTTTTCCCGCGTGGCGTTTTCACTAAATAAATTCAAGGCGGCGGCACATTCTTTCGCATTGACGTTTTCCGCCGATTGATTTTGCAGAATTTCCAACCAGTTTTTTTGCCAGTCGCCCAAGACTTCCAAAAGCCATTTTTTCCATTCGATCGGTTCCGGTTTTTCAAAAAACGCGAATTGATCCTCAAACCACTTTTCCGGGTCGGACAAGGTTTGCGTATAATGATGAAGGCGCAAAACCAGTTCACGAACCGGTTTGTCCCAACCGCGTCCCTGCTCTTCGATCAATTGCTGCACCGCCTCTGCGACCGGCGTTTGGCCCTCGTAATGCGCCTGCAAAATAATTTCAAGCGTTTCGCGGGCCAGCAGCCTCGACTGCTCATCGGAGAGCACCGTCAACTGCGGATCAAGGCCCAGTTCGAAAAAATTTTCGCGCACCAGGCGCAGACAAAAACTGTGCAACGTCGAAATGTATGCCGTGTCAAGCAGCGCGATTTGTTCGGCCAAATATTGGTTATGCGGTTGTTCGCGAAATCGGCTTTCCAAATTTTCGCGAATCCGCTTTCGCATTTCCGTGGCGGCGGCTTCGGTGAAAGTGACCATTAAAATTT
>JALYXC010000580.1 GCA_030947315.1 Verrucomicrobiota bacterium
GTTTAAAGGTGGAGAACACGGTTCCGGCATCGTGCCGGGAAACGCTTTGCGCAGTTTGGTTTATATGACGACGGTTCTTTCTCCGGAACACGATTATTTAATGCCGCCGAAATCCAAAGGCGGCCCATTGCCGAAAGAAGTTTCGGATTTGTTGCGCGAATGGATTGATCAAGGCGCGAATTGGCCCGAGGGAATCGCGCTCGTGCCGCGCAAAGCGGATACAGGTCCGGAAAAAGATGAATTGCCGATAATCACGCAGATCCATAAAAAAATTCTTGCCACCAGCAAAGAACAAACTGAGGCCGAAATGAAAATTTTCACCGATATTATTTCGCGGCCTCCGCCCAGCGCGGCAGTTCCATTCGAGATGATTCCGATTCCGGGCGGCGAATTTTTAATGGGGAGTCCCGTCACTGAGCCGGGTCACAAAGAAGATGAAGCGCCTCAGCACAAAGTTAAAATCGCTCCGTTCTGGATGGGCAAACACGAAGTCACGTGGGACGAATATGAGATATTCATGTTTCCCGATGAATCAAAATCAAAACCGACCAACAGCGTTTATACCAGCGACGCCGCCGATGCCGTTTCGCGTCCGACCAAACCTTTTACCGACATGAGTTTTGGCATGGGACAACATGGTTTTCCCGCCATCAGCATGACACAACATGCCGCTAATAAATATTGCCAATGGCTCAGCGCGCGCACCGGTCATTTTTACCGTTTGCCGACGGAAGCGGAATGGGAATACGCCTGTCGCGCCGGCACCACCACTGCTTATTCTTTTGGCGACGATGCAAAAATGTTAGGCGACTACGCCTGGTTCGGTGGAAACAGCGCCAAAAAGGAAACCAATTCCGACGGCGTCATTAGCGACGGGGATTTGAAATATCACGAAGTGGGTCTGAAAAAACCGAATCCGTGGGGACTTTACGACATGCATGGCAATGCGGTGGAATGGACGCTCGATCAATATCAGACTAATTTTTATCAGCAATTCAAAGATGTTGTGGCCGATAATCCGTGGAACAAGGCCACTCGACCTTATCCGCACGTGACGCGCGGCGGTTCATGGGACGATAAAAATCCAGAAAATTTTCGCAGCGCGGCGCGGCGTCCTTCCAGCAAAGCCTGGAAAGTCACTGATCCGCAAATTCCCAAAAGCTTTTGGTATCACACGGATGCGCAATTTTTAGGATTCCGCATTATCCGGCCTTTGAAAATTCCACCGCCGGAAGAACTCGTAAAATATTGGAATAGCGGCGTGGAGAAAGACTGAACTGCAATGACGGCGCGCTAACAATTTTAAAAATTATTTTCTCAGTTCCAAATTCAAATCAATTTTAAATTATGAACACACCAACTATTCAAAATAAAACATCGCGGCGCGATTTTTTAAAAACCACTTCCACCGCCGTGGCGGGCGGAACTTTACTGGGCACTTTGGGCATTGGACGCAGCGCGTTTGCCGAAGGGAACGAAACTTTAAAAATCGCTTTGATCGGTTGCGGCGGACGCGGCACGGGCGCGGCCGATCAAGCGTTAAAAGCAGATAAAGGATTGAAGCTGGTCGCTTTGGCTGACGCTTTTAAGGACCGACTCGATACCGCTTTTGAGGGTCTCAAAAAAGAACATTCAGAAAAAATGGAGGTGAGCGACGACCATAAATTCGTCGGCTTTGATGCCTATAAACAAGCCATTGCTTTGGCTGACGTGGTGATTTTCGCCACGCCACCTGGCTTTCGTCCGATTCATTTTGAAGAAGCGGTCCGGCAAGGCAAACATGTTTTCATGGAAAAACCGGTCGCCGTGGATGGACCTGGCATCCAAAAAGTTTTGGCCGCCGCGCTGGAAGCTAAAAAGAAAAATCTAAAAGTTGGCGTCGGTTTGCAACGCCGTCATCAGCCGAACTACATCGAGACGGTCAAGCGGCTTCAGGATGGAGCGATTGGCGATATTGTTTCCTCGCGCGTTTATTGGAATGGCGGCCCGGTTGGCCCCAAAGGCAAACGCGAAGAAATAAAAAAATCGCTCGGCCGTGATCCCACCGAAATGGAATATCAAATGCGCAATTGGTATATGTTCAATTGGCTTTGCGGCGATCATATCGTCGAACAACATATTCATAATCTTGACGTCATTAATTGGATCAAGAATAGTTACCCGGTTCGCGCTCATGGCATGGGCGGCCGCGCCTTTCAAAAAGGCCCTGATAGCGGAGAGATTTTCGATCATCACGCCGTCGAATATGAATACGCGGATGGCTCGCGCATGTTCAGCCAGTGCCGCCAAATTCCCGAGTGTTGGAACAGCGTTTCCGAACATGCGCAGGGCACCAAAGGAACCTGTGATGTGAGCGCTCAAAAAATTACCGGCGAAAAAGCGTGGCGCTACAAACCGGCCGATGGCGAAACCAATGATGGGTGGCAACTGGAACATTTTCCTTTTTTCAAAGCCATTCGGAACAATGAGGATTACAACGAAGCCGAACGTGGCGCTTTCAGCACGCTGACGGCGATCATGGGGCGCATGGCCACTTATTCCGGGAAAATAATTGAGTGGAACGAAGCGCTTAATTCTAAACTTGATCTGATGCCGAAATCGTTTTCGTGGGACGCTGCGCCGTTGGTTTTGCCGGACGCGCAAGGCTCGTATCCCTTTGCGGTTCCCGGGAAAACGGTGGCTGTTTAGAATTTATTTTCTAGCGGCGGTCCGGGCCGCCGCTTTTTTTTGCGATGTTTTGGGAATCGCTTTGCTTGGTCAAAGTTCGCTTCTCGGAATTCTGCGCCCGCGTCGGGACGGATTTTAGTTTGGCGCGCTGTTGGTCTAATTGATCCAATTGCTGACAAACCGTTTTTTTCAATACTGAATTTCCCGGCTGAAGATATTTTTTTAAACTGGCAAGATATCCATCCAGGAAGCCAATAAATTCAGGCTGGACGCGGCGCCGCAGTGCAGCCAATTGATTGATTGTTTTCGGCAAAGTCGCTTGTTGCCGCGCGCGATCCCAATCGCGAATAATTTCCTGCAAAGACAATTCGGATC
>JALYXC010000597.1 GCA_030947315.1 Verrucomicrobiota bacterium
CCAACCTTTCGGACACGCCATGCCGAGGTTCACCGGATAATCAGTGGTCGGACTGAGATTGATGGCTTGGGCATTTTTCAGATGAATATTCAAACCGCAACCCGTTGAACAAAATCCGCAAACAACATTGGTGGTATTGTCTGGCGTTAATCGCGCGGGAGTTTTTCCTAAACCAAATTGATTGGGATGAAGGACTAAATCCTGCGTTAGTTTTCCGTCCAATCGGCGAAGCAAAGGGCCGGTCATTTTGGCGAGCGAAGCGGGAGCGAGGGGCGGCAAAGTTTGAAGAGTATTCATGAGGAAACTCCTCCGGGCATTTTAGCTGGAGCAACTGCTCTGAAAAAAAGAGCGCGTTCGAGCAATTCACCAACGATACAAAACATCCAAAGAACGCCAGCGAGTCCTACAAAAATTATCGGTGAGGAAATATTGAAATTTTCAAAAATAAAAATTAGCGGCAATAAAATCCCGCCCACTGTGCCGCAGACATAACGAAGCAACGTGATGCGTGATAAAACTCCCGTCATCAAAAGCACGGAACGTTTTAGCGATGAATATTCTGAATGGCGCAAATGCCGGAAAAATAAAAGTTCTCCCGCTAGTTTTACCAAACTGATCAGGAGCACCAGTTGGCTTAACTCATGGGAAAGTGATTTAAAAATGAATAATTGTTGCGACGCAAAAACGACGGAAATGGTCGAGCTGAATAAAATCGTAGCGGCTCCGAGCAGAAGAGTTGTTGCTAAAAATTTTGCGCCGCTCACCGGCCAGCGCCAAAATTCACGGCGGGTGTCGTGATAAATCATCATCGAACAAACCAAGGCCAGCAATCCCGTGACGATGACGGCCATTCCTAATCTATTAATCCAGATAGCCGGAATTTTTTGAGTCAACAATCCGACGACATAAAATATTGCCAACGGCGCAAAAACGGCGAAGGCGACAATTTCCCGGCTTAACCAAGATTTTTTTATACCGAGGAAAGATTTCCAGGCCTGGAGCGGACGACCTAAATGAAGCACGCTCGCGCACAGACCGGCAAATCCGAAGAGAAGCGCCACGCCCAAATTAAAAGAACGAAATGGCCCAATCACATTGCTCGAAAAAAAATTGCTCAATAAAAAATCGAAGCAAAAAGTTCCTACGGAAAGCTGGGTCAGAACCAGCATAAAAATTAAAGGCGAATGCGACGGCTGTGGTTTGAGTTCATGAAAATCACCGGCTTGCAGCGCGGCAGGCAATTTTTTTTCTGATTTGTAACGCGTGGTAGGCAGCGTGTAATCGGGCCGAGGCGATCCCGGCAAAAAGGAATTTTCGGATGTAGTGTGAGAACGAAATTTTATCGCCATTTCTTTTTGATCCACGAGCGTGATGCGAATAGCTTCGCTCGGACAGGCTTGAACGCAGGCCGGAGCTTCACCGAAGGCGAGGCGACTGCTGCACATGTCGCACTTGCGAACGATGCCACGACTGGCTGAATATTTCGGAACGTCGTAAGGACATTTTAAAATGCAATATTGGCAGCCGATACATTGGTCATCAAGATGGCGGACAATGCCGGTGATGGGATTTTTTTCGTAAGCCAAAGTTGGGCAACCATTCAAACAAGCGGGATCAACACAATGATGGCACGCCGTGGTAATATTTCGTTGCATTGATTTTTCCAACGCGCTTCCGTGCAACAAACCCACGCTGCGCCAGATTTCATTTTCATCCAAACCATTTAAACTGTGACACGCCGTGACGCACGCTTTGCAGCCTGAACATTGGTCCAAATCCACTTCAAAGGCATACTGTTGTCCCGCCCCCGGCGCACTGAATGGAATCAGATCGCGATAATATTTTTCTTGCTGAGGAAACTCATGAAGCTCATGGCGTTGCGCAAATTTGCCAACGGCCGTCAAAGCCTTTTGTTCTTCCAAAAGCTGGTCAATGAGAGTCAGGCCTTTTTCTTCTTCAAACTGAATGAGGTTCATTATAGAAAATTAAACGCGCGCGCTGGCCAGCGTTCCCCAAGTGGCGCGCCATCGTTGTTTCACCAAACCGAGAGCAGTCAGCGCGGCAAAACAAAGTCCCGAAAAAATAAACAGGCCGGGAAAATATTTGCCGGTGTATTGCCGGGAAAGTCCCAGCAGCATGGCCAAAAGAAAACCGCCGATCCCACCGCCGCAACCGACCAGACCGGTCATTACGCCGATATCTTTTCCGAATCGTTGCGGGAGCAATTGAAAAACTGCGCCATTGGCCATACCAAAAGCGCCGCAAGCGATCACAAAAACGGCGACGTTTAAAAATAAATTTTGCGCCAACCCGGCGCCAATCAGCGCCACGCCCGCTACGCCATAAAAAACGTGGAGCGCGCGGATTCCGCCGAATCGGTCCGCCAATCCGCCGCCCACCGGACGAGAAAATGTTCCGACCGCAGTGCAAAGCGCAGCTAAATCTCCGGCCGTCACAGTGGACAACGCAAATTGGTCTTTAAAAAAAATGATAAACGAACTGGCGAGTCCGACGAAACCGCCAAAGCTCACGGTGTAATAAAAACAAAACCAGTGCGTATCTTTGTCGCGAGCGAGTCGGAGATAATCAGAAATTTTTTTTGGCGCGCTTGGTCCAGGTGCATCCCGCGAAAAAATAATATAAATAAGAAAAACCAGGATGGCAGGAATGAGCGCCACACCAAAAACATTTTGCCAGCCGTAAATTTTCGCCAGACGCGGCGCGAATAAAGAATCAATCACCACGCCAATATTTCCTGCGCCAGCCAAACCCAAAACGAGGCCTTGCATATTTGGCGGATACCAGCGACCGGCTTGCGGCAAGGCCACGGCAAAACTGGCGCCGGCAAAACCGAGAACGAGTCCCATCAGCAGAACTGCTTCAAAGTTTTTTAACCCTACAAGCCAGGCGAACGTCAACCCGACCATGACAATAATCTGCGCGAGGATGCCAGTTTTTTTGGCGCCAATTCGATCCACCAACAGTCCGAGGGCGATGCGCAGAATCGCGCCGGACAAAATCGGCGTGGCGACCATCAATCCTTTTTGTTGCGGCGAGAGGCCCAGCGATTCAGGGGCGGCGATCTGCGCGCCCAACGCGCCCAAAAGAGTCCAGGCCATAAAACTAAAATCAAAATATAAAAAGGCGCTGACCAGAGTCGGAAAATGTCCGGCCTGTTTTAATTGGGACCATTTCATAAAATTCATTCAGAAAATTCGTTGGCTTTTATTCTGCTCATTGCTGCGCAATGGTTGTTTAGCGGCAGTTGTGCCAGACGAAGAAAGGAACCAACGGAATTTTTTAATAAATAGAATGAACAGAATTCATAGATGAGTTCGCCCCTTGATAGCAGGCAGCTTGGCGCCTTCGCGGTGCTGGCGCGG
>JALYXC010000601.1 GCA_030947315.1 Verrucomicrobiota bacterium
ACCTTGACTGCGACGCGCAAAGGCTTGGCGGATTGCGCAAATGAAATGGACGCGGATTACAAAAATAAAGTTGAAGCGGCCTTGAAAAATGTTGAAGAAATTCTTTCGCTGGAAAATCCAAAAACAAAAACAGGCGATCCAAAGAAATTGAAAGAAGTCAATGCCGCGTTGGATGAAGTCACGAAACCGCTGGCCGATTTAATGATGGATAAAGTGATGGAAACGATGCTGCGCCAACGCGGAATTCTCCGGCCTGACGGAAATTGAGTCAATGCAGCAAAGAAGATGGGGGCGCGAAGAACTTTTCCTCCGACGAGTGTGACTCTTGAAACTGGTGCAGCCGGGGCGGCGCCATGATCATCGGCTGAAAACGGAGCGGAAATTTCCTGACATCAGAACGATCCGTTAATTCTAATAAAACTAGAACTGGAGGCCCCCTACGACTCGAAAAAATTTCGGGAATGGATCGAACCTTGGATCAATATAAAATGAATGAATGCCGCCATCTCCGAGAAAGTAGGAAGAGGGAATCGTTGTCCAAGTCGGGCTGCTTAGATCAGACTTTACTTGTACTTCGTATGCTACTCCGCTTAACGCGACCCAATCGAATCTAAAAAGAATTCCAACGATTCCGGGATTAATAATCACCGGCGCCGAAATTTCCGTAACGATGCTTAAGCTCCATCCATTGGCAATCTGACCCGCATCCGCAGACTGATCGTCTACCACGTAAAGATTCCAAGTGCCATTCGGATTCTTTCCATTGAAAATAGATAAATTAGCGGCCGAAGAAGGAACAGGCGTGAGTGGCGGAAAGGTGTCCGTCCCAGTTCCAATAAAATTAGAGGGAAGGTAAGTTCCGTTAGTAAGCGGACCGGAGTCGGACATTTTAACTGCGGCGGAATCATCAAAGGTAAAAGTTAGATTAGTAACACCGGGATGACCTCCGCCGGCATCGGACATCAAAATCAGATTTGTTGCGGTGGGAGCGGCCAACAGGATATCCACGTCGTCCGGGAAAGTATGGGTAAAACTATGCAGCGTCGCCGTGACTTTTATGACATTCCCGATCAGGTTGGAGACCATGATGCTGGAAGGATAAGGGTTAGCTTTAGTGGGAGGATTGGTAGAATCATTAATTGTAATAATATTGGTGTTGGCAAATGTCACCGCAGTTCTAATCGTCATACTCCAACCGCCCGCCATGGTTCCGCTCTCTAGAAATGAATCGTCCACTACATCAAGACGCCAGGTGCCATTGGGATTTTTTCCCTTGAAAACAGATAAATTCGTGGCCGAAGAAGGAAAAGGAACTCCGGGAAAGATGTCTGTGGATCCATCATCAAAGTTGGTCGGCTTAAAAACACCGGAAACAATCGGCCCGAAAGGTGGCAACGTTGCCGCCGCTTCATCATCCAAAGTGATCGTTGCCCCGGAAAGACCGTAGGGGACAGCGCCCACATCGGAAAAAAGGATGAGGCTTGGGGGAAAGAAAATGTTTGTGCTGGGCGCGACCAGCAGAATATCGATGTCACTAGGAAAAGTGTGAGAAAGATTGTGGAAGGTGACGGTAATTTTATCAATCTTCTCATTGGCCGGAATACCGCTAACGTTAATAACCGAGGGATAAGGACTGGCTGTGGTGGGAGGAGGGTTGGAATCATTAATCGTGATAACATTAGAGTTGGCGAAGTAATACGTTCCCGCCCAAACCGAGGACGCGATCTTGGTCAACAAGGATAAAATGGTAAATAAACCGAGAAGTTTTTTCATAGTCAGGTTCAACTAAAATCTTTAAGCAAAGTCAAGGAAAATGCGTAAAATTTTTCCTTTTCGTATCCTTCCAGGCCGCCCCAAATTCTGCGTTTTGAATCTGGTGGAACCGGGCGCGAAAAAGCAATTGTTCACCGAAATTTTTCCGTATTGAAAAGTGGTGGACGCGCGGTGATCCCCGATATTGTTAGCGATAAAGATGTTCCAGTTGAAATGCAGAATGATCGGGAGCTTTGGAGCGGCTGTATTTCCGGCGCTTATCGCAAAGATTTATTTTTGAAAGCAAATCGGAACAAAGTAGAGCGGGCGTCTCGCCTGTCGGGCCGAGCACAAGCGAGGCTGTGCTCGCGCTGAAGCGCTCCCTAGGCAGGCGGGACGCCTATTCTATGCTTTTTAAGAAATCATCCCGGTGGCGAGTTTGCTTTTAAAATCTTCGTAGGCCAGGGCAATTCCCTTCTCCAGATCAATTTTCGGTTTCCAGCCCAAGGCGAAGAGCCGCCCGCTGTCCATCAATTTTCGCGGCGTTCCGTCCGGCTTCGATTTGTCCCAAACGATTTCCCCTTTATACTCCACAATTTTTTGAATCAATTCAGTTAAATCTTTAATGGTGATTTCCTGGCCCGAACCGATATTGATAAAATTTTTCTCGCTATAATTTTCCATCAAAAAAACGCAAGCCGCTCCGAGATCATCCGCATGCAGAAATTCGCGAAACGGTTTTCCTGTTCCCCAACAAACGACTTGCGGCGCGTGGCGAAGTTTTGCTTCATGGAATTTCCGGATCAGCGCGGGCAACACGTGCGAAGTTTCTAAATTGTAGTTGTCATTTGTCCCGTAAAGATTGGTTGGCATGGCCGAAATAAAATCGCATTGGTACTGGCGACGATAAGCCTCGGCCAGTTTCACGCCCGCAATTTTGGCCAGAGCGTACCATTGATTGGTCGGTTCAAGCGGCGCGCTCAAAAGATATTCTTCCTTGAGCGGTTGCGGAGCCATTTTCGGATAAATACAGGAGCTGCCCAAAAAAAGCAGTTTTTTCACGCCTGACAAATAAGCGTGATGAATCAAATGATTTTGAATCTGCAAATTTTCGAAAAGAAATTCCGCTGGCTGATTATTGTTAGCCAGAATGCCGCCGACTTTGGCCGCCGCCACAAAAACGTAATCTGGTTTTTCGCGCGCGTAAAAATCCTGAACGGCGCTCTCATTTAATAAATTGACCTCTTTACGGGTTTTGCCAATTAAATGAGTAAAACCGAGCCGTTCCAATTCGCGCCAGATCGCGCTGCCCGCCAAACCACGATGGCCCGCCACATATATTCGAGCCTGACGATCTAATTTCATGAATTAGTTATGCCTGCGGGCCCTTGTGAAAAGCAAGCCGGAAGAACGGTCGCTTTAAATTGCAAAAACAAAGAGAGTCGAAAACTTTTTTACGATTTTCAGAATTGACAGCGCCCCGCCGGTGTTATAAAAAATACGAGTCGCAAAAGGCCAATTCGTAAAGCGAAACAATAATTGTGTGCGCCGCTTTTTTTATAGTGTGCACACCACGAAAGAAAAAATAAATTATGCAAATGAAAATTCATCGCAGGTCCGGCTTCACCCTCATCGAGATCATGATTGTCGTGGCCATCATTGGAGTCCTGGCCGCCATTGCGGTGCCTAACTTAATGAAGGCCCAAAACACCGCTAAAACCAATGCGTGCATCGCGAACCTCAAACAAATTCAAAACGCGATTGAACTCCACGCATTGGAAGCAAAACTCGCCCCCAACGCCGCGGTTTCCATCACAGATATTTCCGGTGATGCTACTAAACAATTGAAAGCTCTCATCAATGGAAATGGTAATCCGACCGGCGATATTAAATGTCCCGCCGGAGGAACTTACGCCGTAACCGATACCAGCACTCCGCCCACCTGCACGATTCCTGGGCACGTGATCCATTAATTAATTTTCATTCTCCACCTTGACACAGAAGACAGTTGTCCCATAAATTTTCGACTCCTTAATCGGCAATCAATAATCGTTGCTGATCTGAAATCGAATAATCAAATTTGTTTTTCGCTTAATGATTTAATTTTTTAAAATGAATAAAGGCAAAATCGTTCAAATTATCGGTCCGGTCGTGGACATTGAATTCTCAGAAAGTGTTCCCGCCATTTACAACGCGCTGACCGTGAATTTTAAGGTGCAGGAGCGCGAGACCAAACTGACCCTGGAAGTCCAACAGCATCTCGGTGATAAATGGGTTCGCGCTGTCGCGATGTCCACCACGGAAGGCCTCAAACGCGGCTACGAAGTTACTGATACCGGCGCGGCGATTTCCATGCCGGTCGGTGACGGTGTGATGGGCCGCGTCTTTGATGTCACCGGTCAGCCCATTGATGAGCGCGGTCCGGTCACGGCCGATAAATTTTATCCGATTCATCGCGCTTCGCCTCCGTTGGTTGATCAAACCACCTCGCCGCAAGTTCTGACCACCGGCATCAAAGTGATTGATTTGATTTGTCCATTTTTAAAAGGCGGAAAAGTCGGCGCGTTCGGTGGCGCCGGCGTCGGCAAAACGGTTGTGATCATGGAATTGATTAACAACATTGCCAAACAACACGGCGGTTATTCGGTGTTCGCGGGTGTGGGCGAAAGAACTCGTGAAGGCAACGATCTTTATCATGAAATGTCCGAAGCGGGCGTCATCAATCAACAGGATTTAGGCAAATCAAAAGTGGCGCTGGTTTATGGCCAGATGAACGAACCGCCCGGAGCGCGCCTGCGCGTTGCGCTTTCGGCTTTGGCCATCACGGAATATTTTCGCGACGAAAAAAATCAGGACGTGCTGCTTTTCATTGATAACATTTTTCGTTTTTCACAGGCCGGTTCGGAAGTTTCCGCGCTGCTCGGTCGAACGCCGAGCGCGGTCGGCTATCAACCCACTCTCGCCGCTGAAATGGGCGATTTGCAGGAACGAATTACCTCCACGAAAAAAGGTTCCATCACCTCGTTCCAGGCCGTGTATGTTCCGGCGGACGACTTGACGGATCCCGCCCCGGCCACCACTTTTGCGCATCTTGATGCGACGATTGTTTTGGAACGTTCCATTGCGGAATTAGGAATTTTTCCAGCGGTGGATCCGCTCGCTTCCAATTCTCGCGCGCTCACGCCGGAAATTGTTGGCCAGGAACATTACGATGTTGCGCGCGGCGTCCAAAAAGTTTTGCAACGCTACAAAGATTTGCAGGACATCATCGCGATTCTGGGCATGGATGAACTTTCGCCCGAAGATAAACAAACTGTTTTTCGCGCGCGTAAAATTCAGCGTTTTCTGAGCCAGCCTTTTACTGTGGCCGAAGTTTTCACTGGTCGTTCCGGCAAACAAGTTCCCGTCGCTGAAACTGTAAAAGGATTTAAAGAAATTCTTGAAGGAAAACACGACGAGATCGGCGAAGGAAATTTTTACATGAAGGGCGGCATAGACGAAATTAACGAAGCGTAATTTAATTCTTAATCGTAATCCTACTCATACCGTAAGAGGAAGATTAGGATTAATGACCGAACAAAATGCCTGCAACACTTAAACTCGAAATCGTCACGCCGGATGCCAAAACCTATTCCGAAGAGGTCGAAATGGTCACGCTCCCTGGGGTCGAAGGCGAAATGGGAATTTATCCCTTGCACGTTCCGTTAATGACGCAAATCGCTCCAGGCGAAATCACCGCGCGCAAAGACGGACACGATTATTTTCTGGCTGTGGGTGAAGGCTTTGCGGAAATCACCGGCGATCACGTCGCCATTTTAACCGACATGGCCATCAAAGCGGATGACATTGACGAAATGAAAGCGGAAGAAGCGCGGCGTCGCGCCGAAGCGCGTCTCGCGGAAAAAATTGACGATGAAGAATCCGCTTTGGTCAGCGCGTCCCTAGCCCATTCGTTGGCGCAATTGAAAGTCAAACGCCGTCATAATAGATAAAAAGTTCGATCGTATTTTTTGAAACCGCCGCTGGCAGGTTTTTCTATTTTGATTTCCTGTTAAATGCTTTATTCTTCACCATGCCAACTGTAAAACTTTCCCTTCCGCACAAACTCGGCGCTGACGAAGCCAAAAAAAGAATCGCGCATCTCATTAGCGAATCAAAAGGCCAATTTGGTCATTTGGCGAGCGACGTGCAGGAATCGTGGACCGATAATAAAGGAACCTTTAGTTTCAAAGCGATGGGTTTTGCCGTTTCAGGAAATTTATTGGTCGAACCAGCCTTGGTGCATGTCGAAATTAATTTGCCCTTTGCCGCGTTGCCCTTCAAACGGAAAGTTGAAAACGAAATTTCCAACCGCGCCAAAGCATTACTCGCTTGAGAAATTCGAAGGATTCTGCGGTCCCGGATTCTAAATTACACGAGACAACCTTTTTTCTTCACCCAAGCTGGCCAAAGCGTGATGGTCACGAAAAGTTAATTTCCATCGGGCTTGCAGCCCAACCAAAAATGTGCCAGACTTTTTTTTTATCGCCGGCACATGATTCAACGCACCAAAATTTTACTTTTCGCATGGGCGCTTTTTGCTCCACTGGCTCGCTTAGACGCCGATTGCACTTACACCAATTCGGGCCTCACGCCGCTACCGGAACTCGGCTTGAAATTTTACAAAGGTTTTTTAGGCGGACTTTATCCCAATGGCGCGAACAATCGTCCGCCCGCGCATCTGGCGACCGGTTTGCAAATCGCCACCAACCAAATCGCGCCGCTGAATTCGAATGGCACGCCAGATTCAGTGAATGGAAAAATTGCTCTGCTCTCAATTGGCATGTCGAATACGACACAGGAATGGGCCAGCAAAGGCACCAACACTTTTCGCGATCAGGCCAATCGCGATCCGAGTAAAAATTCGCAATTGATCATCGTGGACGGCGCGCAAGGCGGACAGGATGCGACGACCTGGACGAATTTAAATCAGGCTACCTGGAGCAATGTTTTACCGCGACTCATGGCCGCCGGCGTCACGACAAATCAAGTGCAGGCAATTTGGATGAAGCAAGCCATCGCCAACGAAACTGGCGCGCTGACCAATCACGCGAAACTTCTGCAAAGTTATCTCGAGCAGATCGTGCGCAACGCAAAAATATTTTTTCCGAATTTAAAAATCGTCTACGTCTCCAGCCGCACGCGCGCTTACGTGGCCAATACCGGACTTAATCCTGAACCTTACGCTTATGAAACGGCTTTCGCGGCAAAGTGGATGATCGAAAAACAAATCCGCGGCGCGAACGATTTGAATTTTGATTCCACAAAAGGCGTTGTCGTCGCGCCCTATCTTTCCTGGGGACCTTATTTGTGGGTGGACGGCACGACGACGCGTTCGGATGGACTTACCTGGTTGTGCAGCGATCTCGTCGCCGATTTCACGCATCCTTCCACGAATGGCGTGGAGAAAGTCGGCAGTCAGCTTCTGGCTTTTTTCAAAACGGATCCGACAGCGACGCCCTGGTTTTTGAAAAAAACAATGATCGGCCAGTCGCCTGCTTGTTCCGTCTCAGCAAATGTGACAAATGGAACCGCGCCCCTCGCGGTGAATTTTTCCGCAACGGCGGATGCAATCGTGACGAATTTTGTTTGGACATTTGATGACGGCACTTTTTCTTTCGCGCAGAACCCGACGAAAATTTTCGCGGCGCCGGGAAATTACCAGGTGCATTTGACCGTCACGGATTCCAATGGCAACACCGCGCAGAGATTCGTTGCCATAAATGTGACGACCACGCTGGCGGATTGGAAAGCGACGCGTTTTACTTCGATTGAATTAACCAATTCAGTGGTGAGCGGCGATTCGGCTGATTTAGACAACGACTATTTTCCAAATTTGCTCGAATACGCTCTAGGACTCGATCCGAAAATCGCCGAAACCAATGTGATTAGTGCATCAATCAGTAATCGTGTTTTCACATTTTCTTTTCCTCATTTCAAAGCAGCTACTGATGTAACAATCATCGCAGAAGTCTCGACGAATTTGACGGATTGGAGCGAAGTTACACCAACCGAGATTTTTGATAACGGCCCTTTTGAGACAATCACCCTTCGCGAAAATGGCACCAGCGCGGCCAGATTTTTTCGGCTAAAAGCCAGCCGATAATTTCCGCTCGCCGCTCCCGCCACCGGAAATGAAAATCCTGCTCGACATCCACATTCTTGTGTCGGGCCTGCGCCCCCCAAAAGGGCAGATTCGCCAAGTCTTTTACCACGCCCTTTTCCATTTTTAACAAAAATCACTTCAGGTCGGCTTTGGGTCATTCCTTATTGACACTGAGACTTATTCTCAATAAGATGACGGCATAGAAATTAAGAAACAGCAAAACAAAATAATCAAACAATGAAAAATAAAATTTGGCTTGGACTTCTTAGTTGCGCCTTGTGCTTGACTGCTCAGGCTAATGAACGCCTTTTCACTTATTCTTACGAACCGGAGACAATGCCCAAAGGCGGGGTGGAACTTGAACAATGGGTAACGCTGCGCACCCAACGCGATAAAAGGGTCGGCCAACAAAATTATAATAAATGGGAATTGCGAACCTCTCTGGAATACGGCGTGACCGATAATTATACGGTGGAATTTTATTTTAATAGCAAAGCGGAGAGTTTTCGGGATGTGACGGCGGGAAGCGATTTTTCGAAATTTAGTTTCGATGGAATTTCGATTGAAAATCGTTATCTGGTTTTGAATCCCGCGGAACATAAAGTCGGTTTGGCGCTTTATCTGGAGCCGCGTTTTTCAGGCGACGAAGCGGAAGTGGAAGAAAAAATTATTCTGGGCCAACGTTTCGGAAAATGGAAATGGGCTTTCAATCTGACTCATGCCACCGAATGGGGAGATAATTTTCACAGCGTGGAAGGCGAGTTGGAGGGGAGCTTCGGTCTCGCTCGATTTTTAAATAAAAATTGGGCGGTTGGTTTGGAATTGCGCGATCACAGTGAAATTCCTGAATACAAAGAATTCGAAAATACGGCTGTTTTTCTGGGGCCGGTGATCAGTTACCGCAACGAAAAATGGTGGGCCGCATTCACAGTCATGCCGCAAATTTATGGCGCCAATTTTACGGGTGATCCCGACGCCAACCGTCAATTGGAACTCAAGGGGCATGAGCGGGTCAATGCGCGGTTGATTTTTGGATTTAGTTTCTAATGAGCTTGCGCTTGATCATTTTACCAGTTGTTCTGGCGGGAATTTTTTTTCCGGCGGACGCAGCCGATTTGTCGGACAAGGAATTAAAAGCCGCGCGCAAAGTATACGTGGTCAAAAGCGCGAAATGTCATGAGCTTTATGACCCGAAAAAATATGAAGAAGCCGATTGGAATTTGTGGATGGAAAAAATGCGGCGGAAATCAAAATTGAAACCCGCCCAGTTTGATTTGTTAAAACGCTATATCCAAACCTTGCGCGACGACCCAGGCGCGCCCAAAAATCATTGATTGAAAAACCCAAAACAAAATTCCTCGTCGCCTTTTTGGTGGAGCGAAATTTTGCGTAACCATCACGGTTCAGAACGGAAACGTTAAGCCGCGCAAAATCACTATTAACGATTCAGAAAACTTTTCTCAAAAATCAGCGGCGGACCTGCCCTGGTTCGCGGTTTTTTTTTGAAAACAACTTTGAACTTTAAATTTTAAAC
>JALYXC010000470.1 GCA_030947315.1 Verrucomicrobiota bacterium
GGTGGCGACGGTGTATTTTTCCGCTTAAAAAATTCTTCTGATTTAATTCGACGCTTAAAACAATCAAATTTATTCCTGTTCCGCTGCGTTAATAAACGGTTTCAATTCCTCCATTAATTTCTCAAAACCTTCCAGCGTGACTTGTTGCGCGCCGTCGCTCCAGGCTTCCGCAGGATTGGGATGCACTTCGATCAGCAAAGCGTCTGCACCCATCGCGATAGCTCCTTTGCACATCGCGACGACAAGATCGGAACGGCCCGCGCCCTGGCTTGGATCAATCACAATCGGGCAATGCGATTCTTTTTTAATGATGGGAATTGTCGAAAGATCCAGCGTGTTGCGCGTGTAGGTTTCAAAGGTGCGAATGCCCCGCTCGCAAAACATCAGGTTCGAATTTTCATTGGCCAAAATGTATTCGCCGGCCAGCAGCCATTCTTCAATTTTCATGGAAAGACCGCGTTTGAGCAAAATCGGTTTGCCAGTTTTGGCGGCGGCGATGAGCAATTGAAAATTTTGACAATTGCGCGCGCCGATTTGAAGAATGTCGGCATATTCAGCAACCAGTTCGGCCTGCTGTTCAGAAAGCAATTCAGTAATAATGGCGAGACCGGTTTCTTTGCGGGCCTTGGCGAGAAGTTTCAACCCTTTTTCGCCGAGTCCCTGAAATTCGTAAGGTGACGTGCGCGGTTTGAAGGCGCCGCCGCGCAGAATGGTGGCGCCCGCATTTTTTACGGCATGAGCCGTAGTCAACAATTGTTTTTCGCTTTCCACCGAACAAGGCCCCGCCATGATTTGAATTTTTTTTCCGCCAATCAAATTTCCACGAACGGTGATCGTGGAATTTCCTTTGTGCGCCTCTCGGCTGGTCAGTTTGTAGCGTTTTTGCACTGGCATGACATTTTCCACGCCGGCCCAGGTGGTGAGCACTTCGAGATTTTGATGGGTGCGCTCATCGCCAATCGCGCCAATGACAGTGCGTTCCACTCCGCGCATAATGTGGGGTTTATAGCCGAGCTTTTTAATTTCTTTGAGCAGAGCCGCTTCCTCTTTTTTGGCGATGTCCGGTTTCAGAACAATGATCATAAATCTTTTAGCGATTGAAATTTTTTAAGAAAAATCAGCGTAGCAAAGCTGTGATGTGCGTCAATTAAAAGTCACCTGGCGAAAAAGCGAAGCCGAATAAAATTGTCTCAAAACAGAATTGAAAAGTTTCCTGCTCTCTTCGCATTTTATCAACGCGGGCCGGAATTTTTTTCGCGGTAATCTCGCGGCGGGATTCCGACAATTTTTTTGAAGGCTGCGCTCATGTATTCGACATGGATAAAGCCGGAACGCTCGGCGATTTGCGTCAGCGGCAAATCCGTTTCGGTGAGCAAGGCTTTCACACGTCCGATCTTGACGGACTGGATCTGGTCGTGCGCGGAACGGCCAATGGCTTTGAGAAAACGTTTTTCAAAAATGCGGCGGGAAAGCGGCACTTGTTTGAGAACATCCTGGATTTGAATTCCTTTGCAGGCGTGCTCGCGAATGAAGCGAACCGCGCTGGAAATGTGTGAATCGGTGAGGGCGAGCACATCGGTGGATTGACGCGTGGCGACGCCCAGCGGCTCAAACAAATGGGCTTCCGGCGGAACGGTTTTTCCGTTCATCATTCGATCCAGGAGCACAGCGGCTTCGTACCCGGCGCGGCGCGCATTGGGTACCACACTGGAGAGCGGCGGATCCGCCAGGTCACAAAGCAACTCGTCGTTGTTCACGCCAAGCACGGCGACTTCATCGGGAACGGCCACTTTCAAATGGCGGCAGGTTTCCAGCAATTGCAGCGCGCAATTGTCGTAGCTCGCGAGAATTCCCGCAGGCTTGGGCAATTGCGCCATCCAATCTGAAAGTTCGCGATTTTGTTGTTCCCAATCGGAAGCGACGGAAACACCTCGCGTGAAAACCGCGCAATCATGTCCCGCCGCCGCCAGATATTTCACAAACGAATCGCATCGCCACTTCGACCAATTGAAGCTTTCATCGCTGTAATAACCGAAATGCCGGAAGCCGCGTTCCAGAAAATGTTCCGCGGCCTGCCGGGCAATCGCGTCGTCATCAGTCTCCACCCATGGCAGTCCCGTCGCCAGCCGCGCGGCGCTGACGTCCACGGCCGGCAATTTGGTTTTAAGCACCGCTTCGGCAATGCGTTTATTTTCGATGCGGGCGATAATGCCATCGCCCTTCCAATTTTTTAACCAGCCTGGCGGAGCTTGGCCGCGAGCGTGTTCCGGGAGATAAACCGTCCAGGAGCGATGTTCCCGCCAATAACTGCGAATGCCGTGCAACAACTCGCGCGCGTAGGCGTTCGAGGTTTCGATCAATAAAGCGACTTTAGGTTCTTTCTTCATTGCTGTTTGTGAAAACCATACCGCAGGCTTGGTAAAAATCCTTAAGAAAAAAACGCGCAATCTCATGGACACTTCTTCCCCTTACAGGAATAGTTCATTTGATGTCAAATGAATATTGGTCGCTTGATCTTCCGCATACCGCTGTCGAACGATGAGGCGCGGCGCGCTTTTACTTTGATCGAACTTTTGGTGGTGATTGCGATCATCGCGATTCTGGCTGGAAT
>JALYXC010000004.1 GCA_030947315.1 Verrucomicrobiota bacterium
CCATTCAAGTCAGCTTCCAACATCGGGTTTATTTCACAGAAAATGTTTTTAGCGCGGCCAATCCGTTGCTCAAAGATCTTTTGCAGAATGAACAGCCAGACCAAATTCGCAAAGGGCTTGTTGTGCTGGACGAAACTTTATCGCAGGCGCAAACGGATTTAAGCCGTCGCGTGGAAAATTATTTTTCTGCCTTCCCGTCTTTGCAATTAGTTTGTCCGCCCATCATTATTGAAGGCGGCGAGCGGACAAAAAATTCTTATTTTCATGTCTCGGAAATTCAATCACACCTGGATCGTTTTCATCTCGATCGCCATTCCTACATAATCGCGGTCGGCGGCGGCGCTTTGCTCGATATGGTTGGACTGGCTGCTGCAACCGCGCATCGCGGCATGAGGCACCTGCGAATTCCCACGACCACTTTGAGCCAGAACGATTCAGGCGTCGGTATAAAAAATGGAATCAATGCTTTCGGCAAAAAAAATTTTATTGGAACTTTTTCGCCGCCCTTTGCGGTCATCAATGATTTTCAATTACTCGATTCGTTGCCGCCGCGCGACAAACGGGCCGGTTACGCTGAGGCGGTCAAAGTCGCTTTGATTCGCGACCGGAATTTTTTTGAAACGATTGAAAAGGAGGCGCCAGCGCTCGCCGAATTTGAGCGCGGCGCGATGCAACGTTTGATTTTTCGCTGCGCCGAATTGCATTTAAATCACATCGCGACCTGCGGTGATCCATTTGAATTTGGGTCGGCGCGTCCGCTCGATTTTGGCCATTGGTCGGCGCACAAACTGGAGCAACTTTCCGATTACAAAATCCGACATGGCGAAGCGGTCGCCATTGGCATCGCGCTGGATGTAATTTATTCGCGGAAAATTGGTTTGTTGGAAACGGGGGAGGCGGAACGCGTTTTAAATCTTTTGGAAAAACTCGGTTTCGAACTTTTTGCCAATGAACTTTTAAATGTGAACGCTGAAAATCATTTGCTCGTGCTGAAAGGTTTGGAGGAATTTCGGGAGCATCTCGGCGGAGAATTGACGATTACGCTGTTGAGAAAAATCGGCAAATGCGCTGAAGTTCATGAGATAAATTTACCGAAAATGATCGAGGCGATTTCCGACCTTCAAGAGCAGCATAACCTGCGCGGCAAAAAAATTCTCTTTGCGCATGGATGAGGAATTTCTCAAAGCTTCATGAAACGAACAGCGGTTATCAACGTGGTGGGATTGACTGAACCGCTGATCAGCGCCGCGACGCCCCACCTGGCCGCGTTTTTAAAAAGCGGTTCGCGGGCAAAAATTATTCCGGCTTTTCCCGCTGTTACTTGCGTGGCGCAATCAAATTATCTAACCGGAAAAAAACCTTCCGAACACGGCATTGTCGGCAATGGCTGGTATAATCGCGAACTGGCGGAAGTCCAGTTTTGGAAACAATCCAATCATCTGGTGCGCGGGAGAAAAATTTGGGACGAACTGCGCGAAGCCGATTCGACTTTTACCTGCGCGAAACTTTTTTGGTGGTTTAATATGTATTCGCGCGCGGATTTTTCCATCACGCCGCGGCCGAGTTATCCAGCCGATGGGCGCAAACTTTTTGATATTTATTCCTGGCCTTATTCCATTCGCGCTGAGATCAAAAAAGATTTGGGCGAATTTCCTTTCGCGACTTTTTGGGGGCCGGCCGCGGGCGTGAATTCGCCGCAAGGCAATGCTGATGCAGCGTCGCGATGGATTGCCGATGCCGCGCAATGGATTGAACAGAAATACGCGCCCACGCTCAATTTAATTTATCTGCCGCATCTGGATTACAATTTGCAACGGCTCGGGCCCAGGCATTCGAATATTTCGCAAGATTTAAAACAGATTGACGCCATCGTGGGCGATTTAATTTCGTTTTTCAAAAAGCGCGCGGTGCAAATAATTTTGCTTTCAGAATATGGAATTACCGAAGTGAATTCCGTGATTTATCTGAATCGGCTTTTTCGCGAACAAGGCTGGCTGGCGATCAAAGAGGAAGGCGGGTTGGAATTTCTTGATTACGGCGCGAGCAAAGTTTTTGCGGTGGCCGATCACCAAATCGCCCACATTTATTTGAACGATTTGTCGTTGGAAAAAAAAGTTCGCGAACTGCTCGAAAAGCAAAATGGCATTCAAGCGGTTCTGGGTGAGGCGGAAAAATTTTCAATGGGAATCGCCCACGCGCGCGCGGGAAGTTTGATCGCTGTGGCCCACGAAAACGCCTGGTTCGCGTATTATTATTGGCTGGATGACAGAGTGGCGCCTGATTTTGCGCGGTGCGTGGATATTCATCGCAAGCCTGGTTACGATCCGGCGGACCTATTTTTGGATCCAAATATTTCGGCGGTGAAATTAAAAATTCTTTGGCGGCTGCTGCAAAAAAAAATCGGCTTTCGGATGTTGATGGATGTGATTCCGCTGGATGCGACGCTGGTCAAAGGTTCGCATGGATGTCAGCCAAAAAACCCGAATGACTGGCCGGTGATTATTTCGGAAAAGCGTGATCAGTTTTCAGAAAAGGAAATTCAATCCACAGAAGTTTATGAAAAAATTCGCCAGCACATTTTGGGTTAAGCGGCTGGGGAATTATTTCAGGCGCGTTCCATATATTTTCCGGTGCGCGTATCAATTTTAATTCGTTCACCGGTTTTGATGAAGAGCGGAACTTGCACCGTGATGCCGGTTTCAATGAGGACGGCCTTTTGCACATTGTTGGCGGAATCGCCGCGAATTCCTTCCGGCGCTTCTTTGACAGTCAGGAGCACGCTGGCGGGCAGTTCAATTTCCACGGGACGATTTAGCACGAACGTCATGGTGACCTGCGCGTTTTCGATCAAATAATTTTTGGCGGCGCCGACAATTTCCGGCGGCACACTCACTGTTTCGTAGGTCTGCGGATCAGAAAAAACATAGTCATCGCCATCTTTGTAACTGTATTCCATTTTTTGAGTCATGAGCGGCACGACTTCAATTTTTTCTGTGGAACCGAAACGGACGTCGGACGATTTTCCGGTGCGAATGCTGCGAATGGTGGCCTGCACAAAGGCGCGGAGATTGCCCGGAGTGCGATGCTGCGTATCGAGCACGATGGAAATATCGCCGTTGTAATTAATTGCCACTCCTTTGCGAAGATCGTTTGCTGATGCCATAAATTAAATATTTGCTGTCGCGTTGATTGGAACAGCGAAGCGCAGAAATTAACGAAGCGACAATTGATTGCAAGTCACATTTAAATTCGGAAAATCTCCGGGCTTGCCGGGCGCGCGGCGTGGCTTTAGGAATTTTGGAAGAAAAATTTTAATTCAATGACAACCTTTTATTTAATCCGCCATGCCAACTATGATCTGGTGGGCAAAGTATATGTAGGA
>JALYXC010000472.1 GCA_030947315.1 Verrucomicrobiota bacterium
AACGGATCTTCGGCATTGATGCGACATTCGATGGCGTGACCTTTGAAGTGAATATCGCTTTGCGACATTTTCAGCGGTTCACCCATCGCGATGAGAATTTGTTGTTTAATTAAATCTATGCCGGTGACTTCTTCGGTAATCGGATGCTCGACTTGAATGCGTTTGTTCATTTCCAGAAAATAAAAATGGCCGCTTTCATCCACGAGAAATTCCACGGTGCCGGCATTGGTGTAATGAGCAACTTCAGCGATGCGCACGGCCGCTTTGCCCATTTTTTTGCGCAGGTCTTTGAATTTGGTCGCGAACAACGGCGACGGAGTTTCCTCCATCACTTTTTGGTTGCGTCGTTGAATGGAACAATCGCGTTCGCCCAGATGAATAATATTTCCTTTGTTATCAGCGAGAATTTGAAATTCGATGTGGCGCGGATTTTCAATAAATTTTTCGACATAAACGCCGGAATTGCCAAAGGCTTTTTCGGCTTCGCTGCGCGAAGTGTGATAACCTTTCACCAGCGAAATATCATTGTGCGCGACCCGCATCCCGCGACCACCGCCGCCGGAGACCGCTTTTATCATGACGGGATAACCGATGCGCCGCGCCGCAGCCAAAGCGTCCTGCTCATTTTCGACGGTTCCCTCCGAACCGGGCGGAGTGGGCACGCCGGCTTTTTTCGCGAGAAGGCGGCTGATGGCCTTGTCTTCCAGCGCGTTCATGGCGCGCGAACTCGGCCCGATAAAACGAATATTGCAGCTTTCGCAAACATCGGCAAAATGTGCGTTCTCCGAAAGGAAACCGTAACCGGGATGAATCGCGTCCACATCGGCGATTTCTGCCGCGCTGATAATCCGGTCAATTCTTAAATAACTTTCCGCGCTGGGCGCTTTGCCGATGCAAATGGCTTCGTCGGCCAATTGGACATGAATAGAATTGGCGTCAATTTCCGAATAAACCGCCACTGTCCGGATATTCATTTCTTTACAGGTGCGAATAATGCGAACAGCAATTTCGCCGCGATTGGCGACCAGAATTTTTTCAAACATGAGAAATAAATTTAACGCAAAGACGCGAAGACGCCGACGCGCATAGAAAAAAGGATGGAAAGATGTGAATCAATATTTCCAAATGTATCAAATGATGAATCCACAATTAATAATGAGATTTACTTTGCTTCTTTCTGTCTTTGCGCCTTAGCGTTAATTCTTTAATTTGAATGACTAAATTGGCTTGATTTTAAATAAAGGCTGGCCAAACTCGACCGGCTTGGCGTTATCGAGCAAAATTTCCGTCACGATTCCTTTGGCCTCCGCTTTGATTTCGTTCATGACTTTCATTGCTTCGATCAGGCAGACCACCGTTTCTGGATTCACTTCCGTGCCGATTTCCACGTAGTTGGCGGATTCAGGCGATGGCGCGCGATAAAATGTTCCGATCATGGGCGATTTGATGTCCAAAGTTTCCGCCGCGGCGGAAGAGGCGGACGCGGCCAAAGCTGTATTGACCGAGCCGCTGGCCATCGGCAAAGCATAAGTTAAGGTGGGCGTTTCTTCATAAGAAACCGGGCTGCCTCTTTTTAATTTTATTTTAAAATCCTGTCGCTCCAACTCAAACTCTGACAGAGAGTTTTTCTTCATTAAATCAATAATCGCCTTGATATCTTTTAGATCCACAGCTTCTCCTGGTTAAATTCCACCGGCATATTTGCGTGCCCGATAAAAGCAAAAAAGCAGTAGCCCGACTGAGGCCCTGCCTAAACTCGCGACGACACTACTATGGACGGTTTTCGAGGTCAATAGAGAAATTTCCGTGGAAGTTGGATTTAGAAAACAGAGACGCTTTTCCCTGTTTCAAGTTCATTATTGCAAAATTCTATTTCACTTTAACGCTAATGGCCGCTTCCAACGCTAAAATGTAGGACATTGCGCCGAAACCGGAAATTTGCCCGCAACAAACTGGCGCAATCAGTGAGGTATGACGGAATTCTTCGCGCGCGTGAATGTTCGACAAATGAACTTCAACGGTCGGAATGCCCACCGCGGAAATCGCATCACGCAACGCCACGCTGGTGTGTGTATAACCGGCCGCGTTCAAAACAATAGCGTCAAATTCGCCGGCGGTTTGAATCCACGAAACCAATTCGCCCTCCAGATTCGATTGGCGAAATTCAATTTGCGCGTCGAGTTTTACGGCGCGCTCGCGCACTTTTGCTTCAATGGCGGTCAAAGTCAATTGGCCATAAATTTCCGGTTCGCGCTGGCCGAGTAGATTTAAATTCGGCCCGTTTAAAAACAAAATTTTCATTTCGAAAACCGAGATTAGTTGGCCATAATAAGCTTGTCGATGGATTTAACCCTCACTCCAAAATCAGAATGAGAACGGACACCAAAGG
>JALYXC010000025.1 GCA_030947315.1 Verrucomicrobiota bacterium
GATTTCTGACCGTGCGCCACCACGTGATTGCGATCCTTGGCATAACCAAACTTTTCACAGATATGCTTCGTTATACCTGCCGACGCGACATATTGCTCTTCGGTGTACCAGGCGGGATTGTTGGCAAAACCTTCATGCTCTGTCCCAGTGGAATGTTGGTTCCAACAAAGAGCGTGCCAGGCATAGTTTGCTTCGCTAATACTTTGCGTAATTTCACCGGGGGCCGCATCGCCGGAATAATCAGTCTTGCCATTGGTCAGATAATGAACACTGGCTGAAGTATAACCGCAGCGATTAAACATGGAAATAGTGGATTGATAATACCCTTCCATGTCGTGAACCACGTGAAACTTATGGCCGTAGCCGGAAGTATAGTAGTTCGCGTTACAAGGCGGATTCCAAATAGCCGGACCATAGTCCGCGCTGGCTATAGCCATATTCGTGGTGAAAGCGGCGCTGAGAATTAGCGCTGATTGTTTTAGAATTATGAGGTTTTTAGTTTTCATTTTTTATCTTTTTTAGGGTTTATGTCGTAGTCCGGGAGAAAAAAGCATTTTTCAAATCAAAGCGCATCGGAGTCTTTGTTGGCCATCAGCGTAATAAAGTTCATAAGCGCCGGAAAATAAATGGAATTCCCTGAGAATAAATCAGAATTGCCTGTCGCTTTACAATCATCTAACCCCTGTTTTTATAGTAGGTAATTCACCTAAACGCTTGGGTAGATTATTTTCCAGATTTTTTCGTTCAGCGAGTGATTTTTTCTCGCATATCCATTTCAGGATTTCCTCTTACCCGGAAAGCATGGGTTTTGGATTTTCGAATTTAAACTTTGTTACATTTCCGTTCCAATTTTTTTCTATCGCCCATTACCGATAAACGATAACCTTTTTAATACATGGCAAATTCTTTTGGTCATCTTTTTCGCATCACGACCTGGGGCGAATCTCATGGCGGTGGCGTTGGAGTGGTCGTGGATGGTTGTCCTCCCCGAATCAAATTATCGGAAGCAGATATCCAACCTGATTTGGATCGCCGCCGGCCGGGTCAATCGAAAATTGTCTCTCCGCGAAAAGAGAGCGACACGGTGCAAATTCTTTCCGGCACATTTGAAGGCCAGACTATCGGCACGCCGATTTCGATGTGGGTGAAAAACGAAGATATGCGGCCGGAAGCGTATTCGGAAATGGCCACGAAATTTCGCCCGTCCCACGCCGATTATACTTACCAGGCAAAATTCGGCATTCGCAATTGGCAGGGCGGTGGTCGGACGAGCGCGCGCGAAACCGTCGGGCGTGTGGCGGCGGGGGCTATTGCCAAAAAAATTCTACGCGAAAAATTCGGCGTGGAAATTCTCGCCTACGTCAAGCAAGCGCAAAAAATTGTTGCGGAAATAAATCCAGATACGGTTCAAGCCAAAGAAATTGAATCGAATATTGTTCGTTGTCCCGATGCGGCGGCCGCGGAAAAAATGATTCGGCTCATTGAAAAAATGCGCCGGGCTGGAGATAGCGTTGGAGGAATTGTGGAAGGAATTGCGCGGGGAGTTCCGCCTGGTTGGGGCGAACCGGTTTTTGATCGGCTCGAAGCTGATCTCGCCAAAGCGATGCTCAGTTTGCCCGCGTCCAAAGGGTTTGATATTGGTTCGGGTTTTGGCGGCGTCACGTTGACCGGGTTGCAGCACAACGATTTGTTCCGCATGAAAAATGGAAAAGTGCGGACGACGACCAATCGGTCCGGCGGTATTCAAGGCGGCATTTCCAACGGTGAAACAATTTATTTTCGCGTCGCTTTTAAGCCCGTCGCCACGGTTCTGCGCGAACAGGAAACCGTAGATATAAAACTGCGCAACACAAAATTAAAAGTGCGCGGACGACATGATCCGTGCGTTTTACCGCGCGCCGTTCCGATCGTCGAAGCCATGACTGCATTAGTGCTGGTGGATCACGCGCTGCGCCAAAAAGCTCAGTGCGGGATTTAATTTTAAATTAACGCGCTCCTGCAAAATTGCTCCAGTCTGGAAACCTGCTGCTCCAACGCATTTCTGAAATAGATTGCAAATTATTTTGGCGCGCGTTATGAAAAACTCTAATGCACAATCCGAATGCCACCATCCTGCTGGCTGAAGATAATGAAGACGATGTCATTTTTATTCGACGAGCTTTTCGACGCGCCGAAGTGCTTAATCCAATTCAACGAGTGCAGGACGGGGAAGAAGCCATTGCTTATTTATCGGGCGCGGGCATTTATGCGGATCGGGAAAAATATCCATTCCCCGCTTTTATTTTGACTGATTTAAAAATGCCGCGAAAAAATGGATTGGAAGTGTTGCATTGGATCAAAGAAAATCCGCTTTATCGTGTCGTGCCGATGGTGATGCTGAGCTCCTCCAATCATGAAGAAGATGTCCGCAAAGCCTACGATCTCGGAGCCAATGCTTACCATCTCAAGCCGGTCAATTACGAAGAATTGCCCGCGCTCTTAAAAAGAATTTACGATTATTGGAGCAGCACAGAAAAACTTCTGCCGCGAAAAAAGAAACCTGACTGAGAACGAAATCCCAAAAGGCTGTCCAAATCTAATTTCTTCACTTCCACCACCACGCCATTAATTCCTGTCCGCCGAAAATCCAGATGACCGCGGCCAGCGCGATATAAGGCCCGTACGGCAAGCGGCTGGACCATTCTTGTTTTTTCAATGCAATCAAAATAATTCCCACCGTCGCACCCATGATTGAACTGAGCATCAACGAAAACAGAACCGCTTGCCATCCAAGAAACGCGCCAATCGCCGCCATGAATTTTACGTCGCCAAAACCCATCGCTTCACGCGGCACGGTGATTTCATCAGTCCACACTTCCAAATGCGGAATTTTTTCCGGATCGAATTGATCGCTCCCAATGGTCAGCGATTTTGGCGTAAGGCGCACTTCGACATTCGCGTAACAGCGGTCAATGGCTTCGGCCGTTTTCGCCTGCAAAATAATGACGTCGGAATTGCGATAAAATAATTCTTCGTAAGCCACTTGTTGCGAAGGCAGTTGAATAAAAGTTTCTGTGAACAACACTTTCGAGTTCGCCGCCAGTGCGAGTTTTTGTTTGCCAAAAAGCAATTTGCCTGCGCGCAAAATCGCGTAAATCAGACCGCCTCCAATCGTGAGACCTAAAAAACTTTTTTGCAACGCGGAGGCAATCCCCGTTTCACCATGCAATTCCGGAACAAAAAACGAGCAAAAAAAACCGGTCACAATTCCGCCGAGCGTAATTTCATCAGGAATGATAAAATGTTCAAAATCAATAAAAGTGGCGGCAATAAAACCAGACAGCAGCAAACAATAAACCAGCGCCAGTGGAACAGATGAGTGGCCAAAACGCAGCCAGCACCCGAGAAAAGCGAGGCCGCTCAAAAGTTCCACAAACAAATAGCGCGCTGAAATTGGCGCGCCGCAATGAGCGCATTTGCCCCGCAAATAAATCCAGGTGAAAAGTGGAATATTCAAATACCAGGGAATGGAGTAGCCGCAATGCGGGCAATGCGACGGCGGCGAAATAATGCTTTCGCCTTGCGGCATTCGGTGAACACAGACATTGAGAAAACTGCCGACGACGCAGCCAAAGATAAAAAAAATGAACGACCAAAAATGAGACGGAACGCGCGACCAATTTGTGGGATCAAACATGATGCAAAAAGAAAGTCGGTGGTCGAATGTCGAGAGTTCAGAATCGCCCGTTTTCGAAACGCAAAATATTATTTTGCATAAACATTCTTTTCCAAAGCCTTTCGCATAATTTCAATGGGCGCTTTTTTGCCAGACCATAATTCCAACGCTTTTGCGCCTTGATAAAGCAACATGCCGATTCCATTGGCTGTTTTGCAACCGGCGTTTTTCGCATTACGCAACAGCGGCGTTTCCGCTGGACGATAAATCATGTCATAAACCGCGCGCGTTTGTGAGAAGGAAAATCGTTTTTCATCCAAAGGCGAAGCGTCGGATTCTTTCAAGCCAAGCGATGTTGCGTTCAGCAATAAATCCACAGAACTCTTTGGATAACCTGTTTCCACTTTGACCGTGGGAAACCGCTCGCGAATTTCTGAAGCGATTTCTTCGGCTTTTTGAACGGTGCGGTTTATTAAAAAAATTTCACTGATATTTTCCACAGCGAGTTTGAGCGCAGCCACGCGTCCGGCACCGCCCGCGCCGAGCAACAAAACTTTTGCGCCGCGCAGTTCGATTTTTAAATCTTCCGGCAGTGATTGAGTAATGGCATCGGCGTCGGTATTAAAACCATGACTGCGAATTTCAGAAATTTCAGCAGCAGGAATTTCCGTGAGCGGAATCCATTCGCCGTTTTTTGATTTCCCCTCGAAACGAATCGTGTTGACCGCACCCCACATTTTTGCGGACGTATCGAGGACATCGCACATTTCCAGCGCGAGTAATTTATGCGGCACGGTTAAATTCAGGCCGATAAATTTCATCGCTTTCGCGCCGGCAATGGCTTCGCGCAAATTTTGCGGATGAACTTCAAACGCCAGATAACGCCAATTTAAATTCAGCGCGGCGATGCCCGCATTTTGCATGGCTGGCGAAGCGGAATGAATGACCGGATGCCCATATACAGCACAAAAACGGGTTGCAGCATTGATTTGCGATTCAGCTTTTTTCGGCACGCGAAGGTTATGGCAAAGCGGAGCGCAAACTTCAAAGTCTAAGTTTATTTTCTTAAGGAAAATCCACCTTCGAAAATCGGCTCGATAACTTTTATTCTCTGCGTTTTTATTCACCTGAATAGTTCCAAAAAAAATGGCGCGGAATTTTTTTCCGCGCCGCTCGATTTTTTTTTGGATTAAATTCTACACGTCGTAATAAAGGAAAAATTCGTAAGGATGCGGGCGCAATCGGAGCGCGTCGTGTTCTTTGCGTTTATTGGAAATCCACATTTCCAAAAAGTCGGATGTGAAGACATCGCCCTTCAATAAAAAGGCGTTATCTTTTTCCAGACAATCGAGCGCTTCGCCCAAGCTGCCCGGAACGGTCGGAACTTTTTTCAATTCTTCCGGCGGCAATTCGTAAATATTTTTATCGAGCGGTTCGCCTGGTTCAATTTTATTGAGCACACCATCCAGCCCGGCCATCAGGAGCGCGGTGTAGCACAAGTACGGATTCGCGGCCGGATCCGGCGGACGATATTCGATGCGTTTGGCTTTTGGACTTTCGCTGAACATTGGAATACGCACGGCGGCAGAACGGTTGCGGGCAGAGTAAGCCAGATTGACGGGCGCTTCGTAACCCGGCACGAGCCGTTTGTAGGAGTTAGTGGTCGGATTGCAAATGGCGCAAAGCGCGCGGGCATGTTTCAAAATGCCGCCAATGTAATAAAGCGCCATTTGCGAAAGGCCGGCATATTCATTTCCAGCGAAAAGCGGTTTGCCTTTTTTCCAAAGCGATTGGTGCGTGTGCATGCCGGAACCGTTGTCACCGTAAAGTGGTTTAGGCATGAAGGTCACCGTTTTGCCATGCTTCCGCGCCACATTTTTGATGACATATTTATAAAGCATCATGTTGTCGGCAGTCTTGACGAGTGTGTCGAAACGAAAATCAATTTCAGCCTGGCCAGCCGTGGCGACTTCGTGATGTTGCCGTTCAATTTTTATCCCGAGTTGTTCCATAACCAAACACATCTCCGTGCGAATGTCCTGTTGCGTATCGGTCGGGGTGACGGGAAAATAACCCTCCTTGTGCCGGATTTTATTACCGAGATTTGGCATTTCATCGCGGCCGGTGTTCCAAACCGCTTCTTCTGAATCAACGGAATAAAATGTGCCGTTTGATTTATGATCGTACTGCACGTTGTCAAAAATAAAAAATTCCGCTTCCGGACCAAAGACCGCGGTATCGGCGAGGCCGGTGGATTGAAGATATTTTTCACCGCGTTGAGAAATGCCGCGCGGATCGCGATTGTAAGCTTCTTTGGTGCCGGTTTCAGCAATCGTGCAAGTGAGCGAAAGAGTCGGCACCGCGCAGAATGGATCAATGAAAGCCGTGGCGGGATCAGGCATGGCGAGCATGTCCGAGGCTTCGATAGATTTCCATCCGCGAATAGATGAGCCGTCAAAACCGAAGCCATCCGTAAAAACATCTTCGGTTAATTCAGAAGTGGGCACGCTGAAATGTTGCCAGGTTCCAAATGTGTCCACGAATTTTACATCCACCATTTTCGCGCCTTGTTTGCGCGCCATTTCAATTACGCTTTTGGCGCTGGGCGCGCCGCTTTTAGTTTCATTTTTTGCCATAGTTTTGTTCATTGATTATTATTTAGATTTCAGAATTCAGAATTGCAACGCTGTGCCAGACGCGATTCAAGTCGCGGATATTGGCACAGCGTTGCACGGTTTCAAGCAGTTGATTTATTAACCGTGGTAACCTTCTTCGCCGTGTTCGGCCAAATCCAGTCCGGCCGTCTCCAC
>JALYXC010000027.1 GCA_030947315.1 Verrucomicrobiota bacterium
AGCCAGGCCTTCATCGGAACGAACGCGACTCATGATGCGCGAGGTAAAACCGCCTCCTCCCAGAATGTCATTCATGATCACGATCGGAAAATAATCTGGATTATCGCGCGTGACGCCGGGCAGCAGAATGGAAACGCGGCCTTGATTTACATCCTTGTCCACGAGATAGACACCCGGTTTGGCAAACACGGTGTTAGTCGAAATGGGCGGAGGCGCTTCACCGCGAAAAGGCCACTCGCCAAAAAGTTTTTCCAATTTTTCAATGATGATCGCGCGATTAAAATCGCCACTGACAGCAACCACAAAATTGGACGGAAAAAACCATTTCTGATGAAATTTTTCGAGATCCTCGCGAGTGATGCTTTGGATCGAAGCAGCCGTCTCGTAATGATTGGCCCAAAATTTTTCGCCGAAGGCCAGGAAGTTGCGTTCGCGCGCTTCGATGTTGGCCGAATCATCATTGCGCTGGCGAATAGACTGCAGCGTTTGCGCTTTGAATAAAGCCAGTTTGTCCTCCTGAAAGCGAGGCGCGGTTAAAACGTCGCGCAAAATGGAAAGGCCTTCTCCCAGATCTTTCGAAAGCAAATTTAAACTGACGCTGCCTTGATTTTCGCCGATGCCGGAATTTAAATGCGCCGCCAGAAAGGCCAGACGCTCTTCGAGTTCCTCGGCTGTTTTGGATTTCGTCCCGCCGCGCGCGAGCAATTCCCCCGTCAATTGCGCCAAACCTTCCTGTCCCGCCGGTTCCAGATATTCTCCGGTGCGCACATAAATGGCAATATTCACCAAGGGCAATTCGTGATCCGTCACCACGTAAGCAATCGGGCCGCTTTTCAAAGCAACCCGATAATCAGCCGGCTTGGGCGGATCAAATTTCAGCGGCGGAAAAGAAAGTTTTTCTGGCCGGCTGGGAATGCCCGATTCAGCTTCCCCTTTGTTTTCAATTGAATTTGTCTGGATGGGATTGGCTGCGCGCGTGATGATCACGCCCAAAATTAAAATGGAAAAACAGAATCTTATTTTCATTCCCTTTCATTTAATCCGCCGTGGGATTTATTTCAACCAATCGTTCAGCCAGCCAAAACTAATTAAACGACAATTGCGCGAATAAATTTAACAAATCATTTAAAATTTCCTGGCCTAACCGGCGCTGAGATTTTATTTTAAAATTTCATTTTCTTTTCGGGTCGGTTTGACATCTCTTGCTATTTTGGTTTTAAAAGGATTTTATTGAGCATCAGAAATTTTTGTGCCCGAAATAAAATAAAATGGAAAGTGATGAAATAATCCACTCACTCCGCCCCGCTCATGCCCATTTGGATCGCCATTATTCTCCTCGGAATCATTGAAGGAATCACAGAATTCATCCCGATTTCTTCCACCGGCCATTTGCTCATCGCCGAAAAGTGGTTGCCGCGCCAAAGCGATTTATTTAATGTCGTCATCCAAAGCGGCGCGGTGCTGGCGGTTATTCCTCTTTTCTGGAGCCGTTTTCAGCAATTTATTTTTCACTGGCGCCAACCAGACACGCGCGATTATCTCTTGAAAATCTTCATGGCATTTTTCATCACGGGCGTTGGCGGAATCATTTTGGAAAAAAAACATTTCAAATTGCCTGACCAACTTTTTCCCATTGCCCTCGCGCTGATTATCGGCGGCGTTTTATTTTTGCTCGTTGAACTTTGGTTGCGTAAAGAAAAAAATAAAATGGGTGCGACTAATGAGAACGCCGCAAAAGTTACCTGGATCATTGCCATCGCCGTCGGACTTGCCCAATTAATTGCCGCCGTTTTTCCGGGCAGTTCCCGTTCCGGCGCAACGATTTTAGTCGCGCTCATTCTCGGTTTGAGCCGACCGCTCGCCACGGAATTTTCTTTTTTGGTTGGCATTCCGACCATGGTGGCCGCTGGTGGATTAAAAATTTTTAAAGCGCTGCATCATCCCCCCGCCAATGCTCCGGCCGAAAATTGGAGTCTGCTCTTTTTAGGAACAATTGTGGCAGCTATCGTTTCATTTATTGCGGTCAAGTGGCTTTTGCGCTTTGTGCAAACGCACACTTTCCTTGGTTTTGGCTGGTACCGAATCGCGCTGGGAATTTTAATTTTAATTTTTGTAATGCGCTGACAATCGCATCGTCACTTCGCCACTTTTCATGATTGCCCGCGTCACATTCGAACTCGCGCTTCGCAAAGAATTTGATTATCTGATTCCGCCTGAACTTGCCGAAAAAATCGAAGTTGGCAGCCGCGTCAAAGTGCCTTTCGGCCCGCGCCAGGTTCTCGGTTGCGTCACCGCGCTCATTGAAAATTCCACGCATACAAATCTTCGTTCCATTTTAAAAGTCATCGGTAAGCAAAGTCTCGTTACGCCAAAAATCCTGCAACTCGCCCGTTGGATTGGAGAGTATTATTGTTGTCCGCCAGAAATCGCGTTGAAAAGTGTTTTGCCCGAAGCCGTCCGCAAAGAAAAAGAGGGATGGCGCGAACAATTATTTGTCCGCGTTTTAGCGCCAAAAGAAATTCCCA
>JALYXC010000048.1 GCA_030947315.1 Verrucomicrobiota bacterium
CTAGTCAAAAAATACCTCGGCCCATTAATCTCGCTGCAAAAGTTCTTCGGCAATTTGCACCGCGTTGAGCGCGGCGCCTTTGAGAAGTTGATCGCCCGCGACCCAGAAACAGAGTCCATTATCAAACGCGCAATCCTGGCGAATTCGCCCGACCTGGCAATTGTATTTTCCGGCCGCATACAGTGGCAATGGATATTCTTTTTTTTCAGGTTCATCTACCACATCGAGACCGGGCGCTTTTTTCAAAACTTCCCGAGCCGCCGCCACTGAAACCGGTTTTTCAAATTCGGCGGAAACGGCAATGGAATGAGCGCGATAAACCGGCACACGCGCGCAGGTTACGCTGGCGCGAAAAGTCGGGTGATGCATAATTTTTCGACCTTCATTTTCCATTTTCATTTCTTCCTTCGTGTAACCGCTCGGCAAAAATGAATCCACCTGCGGCAAAACATTAAAAGCAATTTGATGGGAATAAATTTGTTTGCTGACTGGTTTGCCTGAAATAATTTCGGAAACCTGCCGCTCCAGTTCCTCAATGGCTTTCGCGCCGCTGCCGGAAACGGCTTGATAACTCGAAGCGAAAATACGTTTCACCACAAAGGCCTGATGCAGCGGATAGAGCGCCATCAAGGTAATCGCCGTGGTGCAGTTTGGATTGGCAATAATATTCTGATGATTTTTAAGATCGCTCGCATTGATTTCGGGAATGACCAGCGGCACGGAATCGTCCAGACGAAAAACACTGGAATTATCAATGACAATGCAGCCCGCTTGCGCTGCGATCGGCGCGAATTCTTTGGAAATATTTCCGCCCGCGCTGAACAAAGCAATGTCAATTCCCGCAAAGGAATCGTGAGTTAATTCTTCGACCGCAATGTCCTGGCTGCGAAAGTTTATTTTTTTTCCGACCGATCGCGCCGATGCCAGCAGCGTTAATTTTCCGAGGGGAAAATTTCTTTTTTCCACCGTTTTAATCATTTCCAGGCCGACCGCGCCGGTCGCGCCGACGATTGCCACATTTGGATTCCGATTCATAAACCGTGAGACTATAACCGATGCCAGGATGGAGTGTCAAAGCAAGCGAGCAACGGGCCGCTCTCTCTGAAATGAAATTGCGATCCATCGAGAAATGCGGCTTTATCTACGACTCTAGATTCTTTACGCTTTCAGAAAATGATTTCTGCTCTCATTGTGGCCGCGGGGCAAGGAATTCGGATGGGACCGAATACCGACAAACTATTTCTGATCGTGGCGGGCCGCCCCATTATTGCGCATACCTGGCAGCGATTTGAAGAGGCCGATTGCATTGATGAGATTATTTTGGTCGTGCGGGAAGGGATGCAAAAAGCATTCGTTGATTTGAGTGTTCGTTTTCATTTTCAAAAAAAATTCTGCATTGTGCCGGGCGGAATTAAGCGGCAGGAATCTGTTTGGAACGGGCTGCAGGCATTGTCGGCTGAATCGGAAATTGTGGCGATTCATGACGGAGCGCGTCCTTGTCCGAGCGAAAAATTAATCGAAACCACCATCCAGGCAGCTCGTGAAATGGGCGCGGCCGTTGCCGCACAACCCGTTACCGATACCATTAAAGAATCGGCCGATGGCGAATTTATTTCCGCCCATCTGGAGCGCCAGCGACTTTGGTCGGTGCAGACTCCGCAAACTTTTCGCGTTGAAATTATTCGTCGCGCACTTTTGGAAGTGCGTCGGAAAAAAATTATCGTCACCGACGACACCGCCGCCTGTGAATTGATCAGGCAGCCGGTGAAATTAATTTCGAGCGCGGCTCCAAATCCTAAAGTGACGGTGCCCGAAGATTTGCCTTATATTGAAATGCTTTTGAAAAAACATCGAACATCGAACGCTAATCCTTGAATGGAAAAATTCGGCGCTCCACTTTTCTTAACCCTGAAAATTCACGACCTTGCCAAGATGGAACGGCCGGTTTATTTTCAGTTTCTGTAAAATTATGAACAGACGTTTAGTTTATTCGCTTCTTACCGGTGGGCTTGCTTTCAATTTAATTTTGGGCGCGCAGATTTATTCCTATTCCGCCCAGGCTGGTCCGCGAGACGAGCCTTATGCCAATTATCGGTTGTTGGCGGACGTGTTGGAAAAAGTCCGCCAGCAATACGTGGATGGTGAAAAGTTGACTTACCAGGAATTAATTCACGGCGCCTTGAAAGGAATGCTGAGCACGCTTGATCCGCATAGTGAATTCATGGATGTCAGAAAATACCAGGATTTGAAAGACGATACGCAAGGAGAATTCGGTGGCGTGGGCATAAATATCGCTTTGAATAAAAATAAGATTTTGACCGTGGTGGCGCCCATCGAAGACACGCCCAGTTTTAAAGCTGGAATTTTATCGGGCGATCACATCACCAAAATTAATGGGAAAATTACCGAAAAATTCGGTCTCGAAGATGCCGTCAAACTGTTGCGCGGGGAACCGGGCACTGATGTGACGCTGACGATTTTTCGCCCGTCCTCTTCGCAGGTCAAAGAATTTAAACTGACCCGCGCTTTGATTCCGGTCTATACCGTGAAAGATATCAATGGCAAACGCGAATTTCCTTTGAGCGAAAATAAAATCGGTTACGTGCGCCTGACTCAATTCGGCGAAAAAACTTCCGATGATCTTGAGCGCGCCTTGAAAACTTTGGAACGAGAAGGAATGCAAGCGCTGATTCTGGATTTGCGCAGCAATCCCGGTGGTTTGCTCGATCAAGCCGGACAGGTTTGTGAAAAATTTTTGCCGCGCGGCCAATTGGTGGTTTCCACCGAAGGACGCGGCTCCCAACAACGTTCCGAATATCGCGCTCACGGCCGCAATCGTCATCCGAATTTGCCCATGGCGGTTCTGGTCAATGGCGGCAGCGCCAGCGCCTCGGAAATTGTGGCCGGTTGTCTGCAGGATTTACAGCCATTGACACACGCCATTGTTGTGGGTGAACAAACTTTCGGAAAGGGTTCTGTGCAAAGCATTTTGCCATTACCGGATGGTTCAGCTTTGCGTTTGACCACGGCAAAATATTATACGCCCAGCCACAACGTCATTCACGAGAAAGGAATCACACCGGATATTATTGTTCCGATGAGTGAAGAAGAAGAGCGCGACATTTTTTTAAAGCGAGTTCCGGGCGGACTGGACACGCTCGAAGAAAAAGAACGTGAACGGGTTCAGAACGCGCATGACACCCAAATGGATCGCGCCCTGGATGTGCTCAAAGGAATTTTGCTTTACACGCAACGCCACGAATCCGCGCCCGGAAAAGTTGCGGCTAAATGATTTTCTGATGGCGGATTTAAAATTCGTCGTTCGAAATTCTTAATTCGGCACTTCAATGCTTCTCGCTTTCGAAACGTCCTGCGATGAAACCAGTGCGGCGGTGGTCGCTCAGGGAAAAGTTTTATCTAACGTCGTTTCGTCGCAGGTTAAACTTCATGCTGAATATGGCGGTGTCGTTCCTGAATTGGCCACGCGCGAGCATCTGCGAAATTTAATGCCAATCGCGCAAAACGCTTTGCGCGCCGCCAATATTTCTGCCGAACAACTCGACGCCGTGGCCGCTACGCGAGGTCCCGGTTTACCCTCCGCCTTAATGGTCGGTTTAAAATTCGCGCAAGCTCTGGCTTTTGTTTTGCGAAAACCATTTTTTGGAATTCATCATCACGAAGCGCATCTTTATTCGCCGTGGATTTTAGGGGATCCGTTGATCGCGGATTTCACTTTGTTCCAACCGAATATTTCGCTGGTCGTCAGCGGCGGCCACACGATGCTCGTTCACGTTAAGAGCGAATTGCAGCACGAACTTCTCGGCGCAACTCTCGACGACGCGGCGGGCGAATGTTTTGACAAAGTCGCAAAATTAATCAGTCTGCCTTATCCAGGCGGGCCCGAAATGGATCGCCTCGCTGAACGGGGAAATTCCAAGGCTTATGATTTTCCGCGCCCGCTGTTGAATGAGAAAAATGATGATTTTAGTTTTTCCGGCTTGAAAACTTCTGTGCGCTATTTTTTGCAAAAAAATCCTGGCATTCTTGAAAATAGAAAATCCATTCACGATTTATGCGCCAGCGTTCAAGCCGCCATGGTTGAAGTGCTCGTTAAGAAAACCCTTCGCGCAGCGCAACGTCTTAACGTGAAATGCGTGACGGCTTCGGGCGGCGTCACCTGCAATCGCGCCTTGCGAAAAGAGTTGGCGCGCGCTTGCGAAAAAGCTGGTTTGATCTTGCGTCTGGCGGTAAAAAATCTTTGCACTGACAATGCCGCGATGATCGGTATTCTAGCGGAACGAAAACTTTTGCATAAAATTTCGCCGACTTCTCTGGACGCGGAAATTGAGCGAAACTGGTCTTTGGTTTCGGAGTGAATTTCACCTTATGACACGTTGGTTGAAGATTAAATTC
>JALYXC010000073.1 GCA_030947315.1 Verrucomicrobiota bacterium
ATGGAGAAAATTTGAAATGGCGAAAAATCGCAAAACTCAATCTGCGGCGATTCGGTTTGCGCCGGCGCTAAAAGCTTTTTTGCTGTGCGCCTTCATTGGCGGATCGGCGGTCGGTTTTGTCTGGCAAAAAAATCAAATTGATCAATTGAGTCAGGAAATAAAAGCGCGCGAAATTCGTTTAGCGGAATTGATACGCCAAAACAAAATGCGGCGCGATCAATTCGCTCTTTTAATTTCGCCGCTGGCGCTCGAAGCGCGTGTGAAAAAATTGAATTTGGACCTGATGCAGCCGCCGCTGTCGCAAATTGTGCATTTGATCGAAACAGAGCCGGCCCCGGTCTCGACTCCCGATGAATTATATGCCGGACAACGGTCGGCGCAGATTGTTCCGTAAATTTTTTACCGCCGCTCGCGGATCGTTCGGAGGAGGAACCGAACGGCGCGGGCGGTAGGTAAAATTGAGCATGCTTAATAAAGGCCAATATCGAAGATTATTTGCGCTCGCCCTTTTGCTGGCTACAGCGTTGGGCGCGCTGGGTTATCGTCTGGTTGATTTGCAGGTCTGGCAACACGACACCTTGCAAAGGCTGGCCGAGCGCAATACGCATCGCACCATTTTTCGCGAACCGTTGCGCGGACAAATCCGCGATATTCGCGGCAATCCTTTGGCTCTGAGCATTCCGACAAAAATTATTTGCGCTGATCCCACGCTCGTCGGAAATCGGCAAATGGAAATTGCGCGCGTCCTGGCTCCGTTGTTGCAAACCAATGAAAATTATTTAGTAGAGCGGTTGCAACCGCGCCTTCGCCATCTCCCTGACAAAACTCTGACCAACAGTTACGTGGTTCTTAAACGCAAAGTGGATCTGGAAACCTGGCAAAAAATTGAGCAGGCCATGACTAATCTTTCCTTTGCGTCTGAGCCGAAAAAAATTTCCAAAGCGGAACAAATTTTTAATCGCGTTCTGCGGAGCAAAGCTATTTTTGCGCAAGAAGATCAAACGCGGGTTTATCCCAATCACCATTCGGCCGCGCATGTGATTGGCTATGTGAACGGCGATGAACAGGCGGGCCGGAATGGAATTGAACTCGCGCTCGATTCGCGTTTAAGCGGCGTGCGCGGCTGGCGTCGCACTGAAATGGACAGCCGCCATCGCGAAATCGTGGCGTACCGCGACCAGGATATTGAGCCCCGCAACGGCTTGAATGTGGTGCTGACGCTGGATTTGGGCTTGCAAAATATTGTGGAAACTGAATTGGCCGACGCCATGCAACAACAAGCGCCGGCGAGCGTGTCGGCCATTGTGGTGCGCCCCCGTACCGGAGAAATTCTGGCGCTGGCAACGCTGCCTGATTTCGATGCGAATTCACCAGGCGCATTTCCACCCGAAGCGTTGCGCAACCGGGTCATCACCGATATTTCCGAACCCGGATCCACGTTTAAAATTGTGGTGATTTCGGCGGGCTTGAACGAGCGCGCCATTCAGTTAAGCGACCAATTTGATTGCGAGCAGGGCCGTTTTGTTTTTGCCGGAAGAGTTTTGCACGATCACGAATCGTACGGCGTGCTTTCCGTGGAAAATATTATTATGAAATCGTCGAACATCGGCGCGGCGAAAGTCGGGCTTAAACTCGGCGAACCGAAACTTTACGAATACATTTGCAACTTTGGTTTTGGCGTGCGCACCGGTTTGCCTTTACCCGGGGAAGTCAATGGCATTGTTCATCCCGTAAAAGGGTGGAGCAAAGTATCCATTGCCCAAATTCCAATGGGTCAGGGGATCGCCGCCACTTCGTTGCAAACAGTGATGGCGATGAGCGCCATTGCCAATCACGGAAGATTAATGCGACCCATGCTGATCAATCGCCTCGAAGATGATAGCGGCCAAACCGTCGCGCAATTTCAGCCGCAGGCAATGCGTCAGGTCATCAGTTCAGAGGCCGCTCAACAAATGGTGAGCGCTTTAAAAACGGTGGTTTCAGATGAGGGAACCGCCCCGAAAGCCAGACTGGAAAATTACACCGTGGCGGGAAAAACCGGCACCGCCCAAAAAGTGGAAAATGGTCAATATGCGCGCGGAAAATATTTCTCGTCTTTCATTGGATTTTTTCCCGCCGACGATCCTGAACTCTGCATTTCCATCGTGATGGACAATCCGCAAAACGGGCATTACGGCGGCCAGATTGTTGCCCCATTTTTCAAAAATATCGCGGAACGCGCCGCGCATTATTTGAATTTGAAACCGGACATTCAACCGGAACAGACCTTGAACGAAACAATTGCGGCCACAAAATAAAATGGAACCCCGCTCTTTAAAATTTGTGGCCGATGCCTGCGGCGGCACACTGAAAAACGGCGCGCCCGAAACTATCGTTTTCAACATTTGCACCGATTCACGCCTGGCGAAAAAAGATGATTTATTCATCGCGCTCGCCGGTGAAAATTTCGACGCACACAACTTTTTATCGGAAGTGGCGGAAAAAAAGGTCGCGGCAGTTATCGCGGAACAAAACAAAATTCCGTCCAATTTTTCCGGTTGCGCCATTATTGCCGTGGAAAATTCCCGCCGCGCTTTGGGACAACTGGCTTCGCAGTATCGCGCCGATTTCGATCTGCCGATCATTGCGGTGGGCGGCTCCAATGGAAAAACAAGCACCAAAGAATTAATCGCCGCCGTCCTGCGCCAAAAATTTTTCACACTTTGGAGTGAGGCTAGTTTCAACAATGAGGTCGGCGTCCCCTTGACGTTATTGCGATTGGAAAAAAACCATCAAGCCGCCGTTTTGGAAACAGGAACCAATCATCCTGGCGAGTTGGCATCTTTATTGCGGATGATTCGGCCGGGTTACAGCGTCG
>JALYXC010000074.1 GCA_030947315.1 Verrucomicrobiota bacterium
TTTAAATGGAGTTCGAGTTTTTGCAAGGCGGCTTTCGTTTGTTCGGCGGTAATTTCTTTGCGAAAGGCGGCAAGGCGAATTGCGTTTCTCACTTCGAGCCGATGCAAAGGCGTAAAAGGCAAAACAATTTCTAATCGTCTCACCAGCGAAATGGCGCGCGCTGAATTTTCCTGCTCCAAGTAAAGCGAAGTGATGAAACTTGAATCAGCGTAGGCGCTCAAAATGGGCCTTTGTTATAATCCAAAATTTCCGCCATGACTTTGCTCGAAACTATTTTCCCCCCATAAATTTCCTTCAACATTTTGGCGTAATCGGGAATTTTGTGTTTTTTCTTTTTCGCTTTTGTCGAAAGCCCTATGGCCGTCACAAAAACGACCGGCTCGCCGTGAACCGTGATGATTTGTTGCCCTTCATTCATGGCTTTTCGGACAACGCGGCTAAGTTGGCTTTTGGCTTCCTGCAATTGCCATGTATTTTTCATCGGAAAAATTTAGCTTGAAAATTCTGGTCTGACCAGTTTTTTTAATTTGCTTCGACTCGACATCACTTCGCTCATTTGTTTTATTCTTTCCGTGCCCGAAAGTTCTCACAGCTTGTTATTATTGATTCCTGCTTACAACGAAGAAGCGCGAATTGCTCCGATTCTGCGCGATTATGCCCAATACTTTCGGCAAAATTATCCGGGCAAATTTCAATTGATGGTCATTCTCAATGGCTGCGTGGATGACACACGCGGGATGGTAAAAAATGTGGCCACAGAAAATCCGGAGATTCATTTTTTGGAATTTGCCGAGCCGATCGGCAAAGGTGGCGCGCTCATCGAAGGGCTTAAACTCGCGCCGCTCGCTGATTTGATCGGCTACGTGGATGCCGATGGCGCAACTGCTCCGCGCGCTTTTCATGACTTGGTGCGGCGCATGGGCGAGACGGATTGCGCCATTGGTTCCCGCTGGATTGCTGGCGCGGTTTTGCATCAGGCGCAAAGCAGTCAACGCCAATTTGCCAGCCGCGTTTTTCATCTCATCGTGCAATTTTTATTTTGGATGAATATTCGCGACACGCAATGCGGCGCGAAAGTGATGCGGCGCGACGCCGTGGAAAAAATCCATTCCGCTTTGCGCATCGCCGACATGGCTTTTGATATCAATCTTCTTTACGCTTTGAAAAGGGCTGGGTTTCGCGTACTGGAAGTCCCGACCGAATGGACCGACAAAATAGGATCAAAAGTCACTCTGGGAAAAACTTCTTTAGTCATGCTGCTCTCGGTGATTCGTCTGCGCTTGATTTATTCGCCGGTTTATAAATGGCTCCGTCCACTGCGTCCATTGGAAGGATGGGTTTATAAAAAACTGCGCGCGCCGCAACCTTTGCCTGCTCCCGGCAAAGAAAATTTAAACCGCTCCGAAATTTGATTCGCTACGAAATTCTTTCCAAGTAAAAAAAAGCAGGAGCAATAAAAACCAGAGGTTAAAAATTCCAAGAATTTGCGCAAGTCGCACAAACGAAGTGCCGAAACCGCGCAGAACCAAGGCATAAACCACAGCGGTGCCAACGGCATAAAAGACCACTTTAAAACTTCGCCGCGCCATCAAATTGCCCAATAAAACGTTGGCTACAGTCAATGGTGTCATTCCCCAGACAAACCACGGCAGAAGCTCAAAAATAATTCGGGCTGACTCTTTATTTTGCAGTAATTTTGCCGCGATGGCTTTGGGAATGAAGGCAACATTTTGCAACTTCCCATTGAGTAATTGTTTGCCAAAAAAGGCGAACAGCGTGCAGCCGCCGGCCGCCAACGCCGCCAGAATAAAAGTCGAGAGCAAAGTCAGCATCAGAACATTACTGGTTTTTCGTTGTGAAAAATTGCTCACCACTTTTGGAAACATCACTGCGGCAAGCGGTGCCGTGAACATCAAAATTCCGCGACCAAGTGTTCCAGCAAATCCGTAACTGCCGGTTTGATTGGTGCCAAAAATATCGCGCACCACAAAGTAATCCGCGATGGAAATAAATTGCGCTGCGCCGAGTCCGAGCGTTAAAGGCACGACGGCGGCCAGCCATTTTTTAGTTTCAAAAGTATAAGTTGGTTTTGCTTGAAACCAAGCTGCGCGGCTCTGCCAGGCGGTGATAAAAAAAGTAATGTAAACGCCAATCAATGCGCCAAACGCTGCGCCGGTCGCGCCGCGTCTGAGTAAAACAACGATGACGCCAATGCTGATAAATCTTCCCAGCCCATTTAAAATGGACGCCCAACCCATCCAGAGAAAATTTTGTCGCCCTTGGAGAATACCGGAAAAAATCGGCGTCCATAATTGCGCGAACCCGAGAATAATTGTTATCATCAGCGCCAGCCCGCTCGGCATTCCTAAACTCGCAATTATTTTTTGCCGAAAAATAAAAGTCAGGCCAGCCATCATCACCCAGAGAAAAAAAGTCCAGCGCAACAAGGTTTGTGTCGCGACAGTCAGTCGCGCGCGTTCTTCCGTGGAATGAGCCGCCGCCGTTTGTTGCGCGAAAACTGTTTGTAAGCCGATGCCTGGAATGACCATGACGGTGAGCAGAGATAAAGTCGCCAGAAAATTTCCGTAACCCGCTTCTCCTAAAAATGGAATATAAACAGGATGAACCGCAAACATAAAAACACCGCCTGCCAGCGTCGCGAAAATCATCCAGCCGCTTTGGCGAAAAAAACTTTGTTTGGATTCGTCACTCATGATTCAGGAAAACGAGCGCAGAAATTTTATCAGCATCTCCGTTGCACATTCCAGAGATTGCAGAGAAATCCATTCGTCCGTAGTGTGAGCCTGCGCAATATTTCCAGGACCAAAAACCACGCTCGGAATTCCGCCTCGGGATAAAATGGACGCATCGCAAAAATAATCCACGCCGACCGGTTTATTTTGTTTTAAGCAACGAAACATTTGTTGAACGAGCGGCAACTTAAAATCCGTTTCCATCGGCCAACACGAAGCCATTTTATCATTTAACAAAGCGGCTTTTAGATTATTTTTTTGCAACAGAATTTTTATTTCCCGACGCACGTCGCGTTCCGTTTCGTTGGGCAAAGTTCTTCGATCGGCTGTGGCAACGCATTGATC
>JALYXC010000083.1 GCA_030947315.1 Verrucomicrobiota bacterium
AGCGCGCCAAAAGCCAAAGTGTGTCTGACAAACGATTGAGATAAATAATCATCTCAGAATTTTCTAATTGATTATTTTCCCGCAAAGCGCACGCGCGCCGTTCCGCGCGACGACAAATCGCGCGAGCTTGATCGAGCGCAGCCGAATTTAAATTTTCTCCAGGCGTGGCCCAGCCGCGAAACGAAATTTTTTGCGACTCGATTTCCTTGATGATTTGATCCAGTTTCATCGTCAGGTCTGGCGTGACGGTGGAAAAGCGATCTTTCACGTAACGCGGCAAATCTTCGACTTGGGTGGCGAGTTCGCCCATTAAAATCACCAGATCTTTTTGGATCAGCAGAAGATTTTCGCGCACGAAATTATGTTGAGCAGTCGCGCGGGCCAGGCCCAGGGAACTATTCAATTCATCTACCGCACCATAAGCTTCGACGCGTGGATGATTTTTGGAAACGCGACGATTATACATTAAGCCCGTTGTGCCTGAATCCCCCGTTTTAGTGGCGATGCTCATTTTAAAATTTAAAGAATCTGTCTCTTACTTTTTACTGTTCGACAATTTTTTTGTAAGCCAGAATTCCATCCACAATAGCGCGCGCCATTTTTTTTCGATAACCGACATCATAAATTTTTTTTGCTTCCGCAGGATTGGTCATAAAACCACCCTCGATTAAAATGGCGGGCATCCGCGCATCGCGCAAAACTTCAAAACGGGCCCGTTTGACGCCCCGATCTTCGATCGGCAAAGATTTCAAAATGGATTTTTGCATGTGATAAGCGAGCAGAATATTTTTTTCATTTTGCGCATTGCCCGGAAAACTTCCCACGCCTGACGGGCTGGAGCCGGTGTTGCTGGAGCTGGTCCCCGCCGGAGCCAGGCAATAAATTTCCGCTCCTTTAACTTCGCTCCGGATAGCGGCGTTAAAATGAAAACTCAAAAAAACATCAGCCGCTTTTCGATTGGCGATGCCCGCGCGTTCCGGCAAGTCAATGTATTCATCCTTAGTGCGAGTCATCACGACTTTAAAACCGCCCAACAATAAAATTTTTTGGACTTCTTCCGCCAATAATAAAGTCTGAGTTTTTTCTTTATTTTTTTTCTCCACAAACCCGGGCTCTTTGCCCCCGTGTCCCGGGTCCAGACAAATGGTTTTGACGCGCCAGCGGGTCGCATTTTTCGGCAAAAATAAAATGGGTTGCACGGTCGCTTGCAAATCAATCACGGAGATGAAAGGAATCCCTTTTTGCCAGAGCACGGGAAATGATAACAAAATATTGATCCCATTGATTTGGGATCTTCGCGTGTCCACTTCAAAAAATAATTTCCAGTCGCGATGATTGATTTGAAGTTCCTTCTCTTTTTTCATCCAGCGCGTCTCGGCATGCATCGCTTTGGCCCAGTCATTGAGCCGGACGTAATCCGTGCCAAAAAGCCTGACCCGTTCTAGTCTTGTAATCGAAGTTTGCGCCAGAACCGACGTAAGCGTGGTCAGGAAAAAAAATAGCGCATAAGCAAATTTCATTAGTGGTGCGCAATTTGCCTTGCACTAGCGGACATCTCAAGGCAAATGCACAAAGCTGCTCGCTAAGCCCGCGTTTGCGGGCGGCTTTTACGCGCGAAAGTTTGTAAAATACTTAGCTCGGCAATTACGCAAAGATCGGAGTTGTCATTAGTTTGCGAGAAAATAGAAATAAACATTCTAACCATACTTCCCACGATTCAAATGTGAGGGTCCACTTTTTCGGTGAGTGCTACTAGCGGAAATTATTTACGCAGACTCTCGCTGATTAGGCAGTTTAGGGTGGGACGAGCGCTGGCGAAGCAACATAAAAGCTTAAGATCTGCCACTGGTTGCCGTGCTTAATAAGTCCAAGTTTGATCGTGGCTTCTCCTTTCTGGAACGTGGCCCTGGCGGTGTACTTAGCCGAAATCATCTTGCCGGCTTGAGTGGTAGCGGACATGAGCGCATGCCCTTGGGCAGGATCGCACTTCTGTAACTGACCTAGACCGCTAACCCAACGGAACAAGCGATCCAACTGATCAGTTGTCACAGCCTGTTTGAATTCGGAGCTGGCGCGGGCGAGTAGCTCGTTCTCATTCCAGCCGGTGACGATGGTCGGGATGGCTGAGTCAGCATAGGCTTTGCTTTCTTTGTCTAGTGCATTGCCGCGGTATGCAATGAACCCGATGCCGATGGCGCCGATCACGATGACAGTGAAGAAGATCAAACCAAGAACGATAAAGAATTTTTTCATACGCATGTTTTAGGCCTAACAGTAATTGTAGACAATATCAATGTTCGCCTGTTTTGTTCAGGAGATATTCTGTCAATTATAGCAGAAAAAATAGCGTTTTTTGTCGCATCGTGTCTTTGATTAAAGGAAGAGTCGCATAATTCAAAACCGAAGCAAGAAAATTCTTTCCGTCCTATGCTTTCGGATAAGGTGCGCGAAGCATTGCGGCTCAAACATTATTCGCTGCGTTCTAGCTTCATTTTTTTCCGTTGCAATTGCTCCGCCACCTTTTCCGCTGCGCGAAAGGCTCGCAAAATATTCAGGCCCGCAATTTTCTTTAACTCCTCATCACTGTAACCGCGTCGCGATAGCTCAGCCAGAAGTTTTGGGTAACAAGAAACATCGTCGAGACCAATAGGTGGTTGGCTAAACCCTTCGTAGTCCGCTCCTATTCCAATGGTATCAACTCCGGCTACCTTTCGGATATGGTCAATATGGTCCGCGACATCATTTAAAGTAGGACGAACAGGAGGATGCGTTCTTCTCCAATCCTCGATAGCTGCTTTAATTTCTACTTCATCTTTACCTACA
>JALYXC010000168.1 GCA_030947315.1 Verrucomicrobiota bacterium
ATGAACTCGCCTGAATCCGATTGGACGCCCATCGAACCGTTGCTCGACGAAGCGATGGACAGCCTCAGCCGCGAAGATCGCGACGCGCTACTCCTCCGTTTTTTTGAAAATAAAAGTTTGCGCGAAGTCGGCGAAAATTTTGGCGCATCCGAAGATGCCGCGCAAAAACGGGTGAGCCGCGCCGTCGAGCAGCTTCGCCAATTTTTCACCAAACGCGGCGTGGCGATTGGCAGCGCGAGTTTGCTGGCGCTGCTTTCCGCGAATGTCGTGCAAGCCGCGCCGATTGGCCTTGGCGCAACGATTTCCTCCGCGCTTTCCGTCGCGGCGATTTCAGGCGTTGCCGCAAAAACTTTAATTATGACTACGACACAAAAAATTCTTATCGCCGCGACTGCGGCTGTCCTTGTTGGAATCAGCGTTCATGAAGCGATTCAAATTTCCGATTTGCGAAATCAAGTGCAGCAATTACAACAGCAACAAAAACCACTTGCTGAACAAAACGAGAAACTAAATCACGAAAGAGATGAGGCGACAAAACGTTTAGCGGCATTACAACAGGCAAATGATCAATTACGCCGCGACGCGGCAGAAATTTATAAATTACGTGATGAAATCACTCGACTGAAAAATAGCTCGCCAGAAATCTCGCAAACGAAGGCTTCGGATAAAAATGATCCCACCGAAGTCACACTAAAGGCTTGGCTAAATAGAGTGAAACTTCTCAAACAACGCTTTGAAGAATGGCCTGGGAAAAAGACGCCAGAACTTGAATTACTAACAGAGCAGGATTGGCTGGACGAAACGCAAAAGCGCACATTGGAAACAGACAACCAGTGCCGAGACGCTATGGGGCAGTTGAGAAACCGAGCCAAGTACAAATTTGGGGAGGTCGTGAACGAAGCGTTGGAACAATTCTACAAATCAAACAACAGACAACTTCCAACGGATCTTGCCCAGTTGTTGCCATACCTGAAGCCACCAATTAATTCATTTTTAGAAGGTTACGAAATAGCTAAACCCGGTTGGGTCAAACCTCCGCAACCGAGTTCACCGAACAGTGAGAGGGCAGAATCTTGGGCAATAGTTCCCAAGGGATCTTTCACTCCCAACGGAGTCGCTATTCGCGACGGAACTGATTTGCCAGATCCTGAATTTGATTCGCACGTAGTCATATATCGAGGTGGGACTTTTAGCTACGGAAAATAAAAAAGTTTCGTCGCACTAAAACTCAAAGCCTAATTCTTTTTTAACTTGTTCCCAATCGCTACCCGGTTTGTCGTTATTTTTCTTTTTGGCCTTGGCCAAATCGCGGCGGTCTTCCAACTCTTCCAGCGTGTCGCGAAGTTGCCGAAGGACAGCCTTGGCTTGAGCAACATGCTTGTTCAAATCAGGAAGTTTGGCAGAACCAGTTTTAGTTTTAATGGTAGCGGTGCTCATTGATAAATGTCCTTTCTTGCTCCGAGAAGTTCTCATGCTTTCAAATGAATCTTGGACAATCAGAAAAATTTGGCTATACGTGATTTATGGTCACTCAATCCATTCGTGAATTTAATCACACGGTTCCTTTCAAACCCTACGAAATCCGCACGGCCAGTGGTGAGCGGTATGTCGTCCCACACCCCGATTTCGCAATTGTCTCGCCACGCGGATCATTCGTTATTGTTTTCGGCAAGAACGAACAGCCGCATCATCTGAGCGCGTTGTTGATTGAAAGCGCTTCGCCAATAAACAAATCGTCGCGTCGCAAAACCGGAAAGTCGTCATAGTGATCCGGCAAGATTTAACTCAAGGGGTTCTTCAGTGTCTTCAGACGAATAAGAGAGAGCGGCAATAATCCCAGTCGTGACGGTTTTTCAATCGAGGTGGAAGCTGTTCCCTCTCCGTGGGGAGAGGGTCAGGGTGAGGGAGAGCTTTTATTCAAACCCTTAAACCAACCAATAAAATTAGAGGTTTGCTCTACCTCACCCCGGCCCTCTCCTCAGAGGAGAGGGAGAAATCGGCGCACGTAACTGGTTTTAGGAAATACTTTTCAGCCACCGCCGATCCTCTCCAATTCGTTTAAAACAATTGCGCCGAAAACGTTGGAAAAGCGACTCAATCAAACATCTTGCCCGGATTCAGAATGCCATTTGGATCGAGGACTTTGCGCAGTTCACGGTGGACGCGCATCTGGGCGTCGCCGAGAAATTTTGGGAGAAAACTTTTTTTGGCGAGACCGACGCCATGTTCGCCGGTGATTGTTCCGCCAAGGCGAATGGCTTCGTCGAAAATTTCTTTAAACGCTTCTTCGATGCGATGCATTTCTTCGTGATTGCGTTCGTCGGTGAGAAAAGTCGGATGCAAATTGCCATCGCCCATGTGTCCGAACGTGCCGATTTTTAATTTATATTTTTTAGCAATCGCTTCGACGAAACGAATCATCTTGGCGAGTTCGCTGCGCGGCACGGTGGCGTCTTCGAGAATGGTCGTCGGCGCAACGCGCGCGAGCGCGGAAAAAGCAGAACGCCGCGCGCTGGCGAGCTTAGTCGCTTCGATGTCGTCCTTCGCAACGCGCACTTCGAGACAGCCGCGTTCACGACAGATTTCTTCCATTTGCGCGGCCTCATCGGCGACGGCAGCGGGATGACCATCGCTCTCGATGAGCAACAGCGCTTCGCAATCGAGCGGCAAACCAATCTTCGCGTAATCTTCGACGCAATGAATCGTCATGCGGTCGAGAAATTCCAAGGTGCATGGAATAATTTGTGCGGCGATAATCGCCGAAACTGCATCGGCGGCGTGGTCCATTTGCGAAAAAGTCGCGACCATTGTTTTTTTCGCGAGCGGCTTCGGAATCAATCGCAGCAATACTTTTGTGATGACGCCGAGCGTTCCTTCTGAGCCGATAAAAATATCTTTGAGCGAATAACCGGCAACATCTTTGACGCATTTATTTCCCATCTTCATGATTTCGCCATTGGCCAAAACGACTTCCATGCCCATGACGTAATTGCGGGTGATGCCGTATTTTAAACCGCGCAGTCCGCCGGAATTTTCCGCAACATTTCCGCCGATGGTGGAAATTTTCATCGATCCGGGATCGGGCGGATAAAATAAACCAACCGCCGCAGCCGCATCGGCCACGGTCAAAGTCAAGACGCCCGGTTCAACGAGCATCGTGAGATTCGCGCGATCCACTTCCAAAATTTTATCCATCTTCACCGTGCAAAGAACGACGCAATCTTTATTCGGCATGCTGCCGCCGCTCAAGCCGGTTCCTGAACCTCGCGTGACAACGGCAAATTTAAATTCATTCGCCAGTTTTAAAATTGCAGAAATTTGTTCAGCAGAAATGGCGAACGCAACGCAGCCGGGCATTTGTTGCAACGCAGCGGTGCCATCGAACGAGTA
>JALYXC010000208.1 GCA_030947315.1 Verrucomicrobiota bacterium
ATCCAGTTTTCCTCCGCGCTGCCCGATGGAAAAATTCCGCTCGCAATCGTGTAGCCGATAATGATGTTCCAGTAACTCCCGATGCGAACATCGCAAATTGGATCGTGCGCGGGTTCATTTGTGTAAAGCGCGATCGGCACGAAGGGCGGAGTCGTGGAGCGGTTGATACTTTTTTCAATCGCGGTGAGAACAGTTTTGCGGAACTCCGTCGCGACTTGCGCGTAATGCTGGGCCTGCACCGGCTCGCCCACTTCGCCTAGAACAGCGCTGAGATCACGCAAGGCCCGCCAGCCTTTCGAATTGACGTTAAGACTCTGCACCGGCGTGTGAACGTCGCCGCAATATTGTTCCTTGGGAAATAAGCCGTGTTCGCCCGTGCGATTTTTGTCAAGCCGTTGCGCTTCCTTTTCCCAGCGCGAACGGAATTCTGTCATGACACTGGCATCGCGAGTCTGCCAATAGTAACGGCAAATGTCGCCGAGCTTGAAACCGGCCTGATGAAACTCCAATCCTTTGCGCAGGAAATCAAACAGCGGCGGCAACAATCGGCGCATATCTTTTTCGTAACCCCAGACCATCATGGCGAGCGCGGCGTCGCTACCTTCCGCTTCGTAGAGCGCGTCGTATTGATAGCCCGCACTGTAACGAATGCTGTTGCCATTGATGAGTTCAAAATTTTGGATGAGCAAATGGCGCCAGGCGTTGTTGACGACTGGCTCCGGTGTTTCAAGATTCATGCCTTCGGCTAAAATTTTCTTCCAGGTTTCCGCACAGAGATTTCGTTGCGTGTCGTAAGTCGAGTTGGCCAAAGAGAACTTTAGATTTTCGGAAAGTGGTTTTGTCGGAATGGCAATCGTCGCGAATGTGTTGGAAGACAATTTCGCCTGCACCAGCGGCGAACGCCATTTGCCCGCGTGATCCAAGGATTTTTTCCAGTTCTTGTCGAGGTAAGCCAGCACTTGCCCTTGGGCATCAGTGATTTTGCCCTCTTCAATTTTCAACTCGGATTTTGAATCAATTTGGAGCGTGACTATGCCGATGGTTCCTTGCGCCAAAGAAAATTTCACAAAGGCCACCGCATTTTCCGCCAGCGCCGGATCGGTGCTAACGAAACTCTCGAGTTGATAAATTTCCGACGGACGTTCAATTCTTTTTTGCGTCAAAGGAACCATTCCTTCGGCGAGAATCGGCGTTTGGTGCAGATAACGAATCGTCACGATTGGCAAATATCCTTCGGCCAGCGTGGGATGTTGCAGGCGTTCCTCAAATCTGCCGAAACCCAGTTCGTCCGGGCCGACACGAAAAATCGCCGGCGTGCCGTTCTCTTTCCATTGACGTCCATTAGCATTGAGATTGACGCCGCTGCCATTGGAAATGAGCCGCGCTTTGATTTTCGCATTCGGCGCGCTCAAGAGGATGGGATAAAAATGAAAATCGGCGTTCACATAACGCGGCGGCGACAAAAGTTTTTGGAAAAATTCGTAGCTCGCGCCGTTAGTTTGGCGCATCGCCGCCAGTCCCCAAACATCTTCCTTCGACACCACCGCTTCATCCAGCGAGGGCAGTTTGGTTTCAGAAAATACGGTCAGAGCAGCGAATAAACAAAACGCGCTCAAGATTCCGCTTCGCGATTTAATAAACGGAATTATCCGATAAATTTTTTTCATGATGAAGCATTATTCTCAGCCGATAATCTCTTGGCAACTGAATCGTTTGGAAACAAATCCTAACGTTCTAGTGAACAGATAAAGATCGGAAAGCACACCGTCGTTACGCGTAAAAATTTTCAAAAAACCCCTTGACAGTTTTTAAAAATTCCATTTTTATTTCGTTCATGAAAAAAATTCTCATTCTTATTACAATATTGGCGGGTCTGACCTTGGCTGAGGCTCAAAGTAATTTTACTGTCAGCATAAACGGCGCGCAAGAAACACCGCCGAGCGGAAGCCCAGGTATTGGTAGTGGAACACTCACGCTCAATGTCGGAAATACGCTTTCCTACAATGTCGGCTATTCGGGATTAACCAGCGCTTTTTCGGCGGCGCACATTCACGGTCCGGCCGCGCCCGGAGTGGCGGCTGGCATTCTTTTCAGTCTGAATAACACACCCATCACTACCACTTCCGGGACACTTAGTGGCACCACGGTCGCTTTAAATCCCGCGCAAGTCACCGATCTTCAGTCTAGCTTGTTTTATGTAAATATTCATTCGGGACAATTTCCTGGCGGAGAAATTCGCGGGCAGATTTTGCCTGTGCCGGAACCTTCTACTTTGGCCTTGGCTGGTGTCGGCATCGGCGCGCTGTTCTTTGGACTGCGACGAAAAGGTTAATCACGCTCGCTTCTGCGGGGGCAGACGAGACGTCTGCCCTACTTTTTTGAGTCTCCTTGAACGGTGGGATAATTTATCGTTTCGGCGATTTGATATTTGAACATTCGTTTCTTCATCCAGCGGACGGCGAGCAAATCGTAAAACGACGCGAAGAGCCGATTCCAAACGCCGTAATTGCTCTGGCCCGCCACGCGCGGATGGTTGG
>JALYXC010000215.1 GCA_030947315.1 Verrucomicrobiota bacterium
GAACGTTCCGGCAATGACTGATCCACTTTGGCGTAATAGGTTTCTTCGCCGAAGATTTCGTCCACCGCTTTTTGAAATTGTCCGCAGGGCATCACGGAAAATTTTTCGTGAGTTTCCACGAAAATAATTTCGCCGGTCGGACGCCGCAGGCATAAAAATAACGGACATTTTCCCGGAAAGCCCAAAGCGATTTCGCGAATCACGTCGAATTGATTGCAGTTGAAATGCGCGGTATTCAATCGCAGATGAACCTGTTTGGTGAATTTTCGCGGCGCCTCTTCCAGCGGCATGATTTCCTGCGGAAAAATTTTCGGTTTGTCTTCGGAATTATTCACTTCGCCAATGATCAGCACCGCTTTATTGGGCACGAGCAACTCGCGAAATTTTTCATAATTTTCGCTGAGGCAAAGCATTTGAATGGAGCCTTCCAAATCTTCCACGGTCGCTAGCGCGTAGGGTTTATTGCTTTTTTTGGAAACGCCCTGTTGCACTGCAGTAATCAAACCGCCGAGCCGCGTGAGAGAACGATTCGGCAATTGCGCGGCGGCAATGGTGTTGGCCAGAGAATATTTTTTTAAGATAATGGCGTGTGGCGTCAAGGGATGGCCCGTGACATAAAAGCCGAGTAATTCTTTTTCATGGGCGAGCAATTCATGCTGCGGCCATTCGGGCAGTGAGTCTTGAGTCTTGAGTCTTGAGTCCAAAGTTCCTGGCTCAATACTCGAGGCTTTAGACTCAGAACTTTCTTCCAACATGCCGAACATCGTTTCCTGTTTTTTCTGGCGATCGGAAATAATTCCGGCGGCGCGCGTCAGAACGCGATCAATTTTGGAAAAAAGCGTGGCGCGCGTTTCGCCAAAACAATCGCAGGCGCCGGATTTTATTAACGCTTCCAACACTTTGCGACTGACGGTGCGGCTGTCCACCCGTTCGCATAAATTGCTGAGCGATTCAAACTTCCCGCCGTCGTGACGCGCTTTGAGAAGATTTTCCACGGCGATTTCGCCGACGCCTTTGATAGCGGCCAGTCCAAAACGAATCACTGTGCCATCGCGCGCGGGCGCAAAAGCGACCTGACTTTCATTCACATCGGGCGGCAAAACTTCAATGCTGAACGCACGCGCTTCCTGAATGAGAACACCGAGTTTATCGGTGTTGTTCATGTCATTGGTCATGTTGGCCGCGAGAAATTCGACAGCGAAATTCGCTTTCAAATACGCGGTTTGATAAGCCACCATCGCGTAGGCGGCGGCATGTGATTTGTTAAAACCGTAGCCAGCAAATTTTTCGAGCAAATCAAAAATCTGATTGGCTTGGCCCGCTGGAATTTTATTGATCTCAGCGCAACCCTTGACAAATTTTTCGCGCTGCTGCTGCATTTCCGCGACTTTCTTTTTGCCCATGGCGCGACGCAGCAAATCCGCCGCGCCCAGCGTGTAACCCGCGAGGATTTGCGCTGCTTGCATGACTTGTTCCTGATAAATCAAAACGCCGTAAGTTTCTTTGGAAATGGATTCGAGCAACGGATGGGCATATTCGATTTTCACTTCGCCATGACGCCGTTTAATAAAATCCGGAATCAGATCCATCGGGCCGGGACGATAAAGGGCGACCAAGGCCGTAATGTGTTCGATGGAACTGATCTGAAATTTTCGGCAGAGATCGCGCATTCCGCCTGATTCCAATTGAAAAATACCGATGGTATTTGCCTTGTTCAAAAGATCGTACGTTTTCGCGTCATCGAGCGGCAAGTCGTCAATGAGAATGTCAATTCCTTTTGCTTTGACCAGTTCGCAGGTGTTGCGAATAATCGTCAAAGTTTTCAGGCCGAGAAAATCCATTTTCAGCAAACCGAGATCGCCCACCGGATTCATGGCGTATTGCGTGACGATGGTTCCGTCATCATCTTTTTTGAGCGGCAGTAAATTCACGAGCGGCTGATCGCCAATGACCACGCCAGCCGCGTGAACTGACGCGTTGCGCGTGATGTCTTCCAAAATAAAAGCGGTGTCGAGCAGCTCGCGCGTGACTTCCTCCGTTTCGTAAGCCTCTTTGAATTCCGGCGATTGCTTGAGCGCTTTGTGCAAATCCATTTTCAAATCGGTCGGAATCAATTTGGCCAAACGATCGCAATCGCCGTAGCTCAACCCCATAACGCGGCCGACATCGCGCACCACAGATTTGGCGCCCATCGTGCCGAAGGTAATAATTTGCGCGACGGAATCGCGGCCATATTTTTCGCGGACATATTCGATGATTTCAGCGCGGCGGTCATCGGCAAAATCAATGTCAATATCGGGCGGATTGATTCGCTCAGGATTGAGAAATCTTTCAAAAAGTAATCCGTAACGAATCGGATCCACGTTGGCAATTTCCAGCAAATAAGTCACCAGCGAACCAGCCGCCGAGCCGCGCGCGACGCACGTGACGCCTTTGCTGCGCCCGTACTGCACGAAATCGGCGACAATTAAAAAATAGCTGAGAAAGCCGGTTTTCTCGATGACTTTGAGTTCGAGCTGTAAGCGATCGAGAACTTCTTTGATCGCGGCGGCGACTTCCGGATCCTTTAAATCATTTGGTACATCCTTCCGATTTTCGACCGCGAATTTTGGCAGGCGCGAGGCCTCGTCTATTTTTTCAATTATAAATTCTTCTCCTTCGGCTCGCGCGTGCAGCATGTAACGAATCCGCAATCCTTCCGCCAAAAGTTTTCGCAAATATCCTTCACGCGTAAAATGTTCTGGCGGAGAAAAACTGGGAAAATGCAATTTGCCGAATTCGATTTCCACATTGCACTTTTCCGCAACTTCCAGAGTGTTGAGGACGGCCTCAGGAACTTCGTTAAAAAGCGCTTTCATTTCGTCAGCCGAACGCAGAAAAAATTGTTCCGGCATGTAACGCATTCGTTTGGTGTCAGCCAGTTGCGTTTGGGTGCCGATGCAAATCAGGCAATCGTGCGCATGGGAATTATTTTTTTCGACATAATGAACATCGTTGGAAGCGACCAGTTTCAAACCAAATTCCTGGGCCCACGGAATGAGTGCGCGATTGACTTTGGCTTGTTCGGCAATGGTGTGATTCTGCAATTCGAGATAAAAATTTTCCACGCCAAAAGTTTGTTTAAACCAATCAATGACCTCGCGCGCTTTTTGCGGTTGATCTTTCTGAATGTATTCGGGAATTTCGCTGGCCAGACAACCCGAAAGCACAATCAAGCCTTCCTTGTGCGTCGCGAGGAGTTCTTTATCAATTCTCGGTTTGTAATAAAAACCTTCCAGATGCGCGGCGGTGGTAAGCTTGATTAAATTTTGATAACCGATTTCATCTTTGGCGAGCAGAACCAGATGATTATAAACATCGCGATTGCCACTCGTCGTTTTTTTTTCCAAACGGCTGCCGGGCGCGACATAAACTTCGCAGCCGATAATGGGTTTTATTCCTTTGTCTCGCGCGGCCTGATAAAAATCAATCGCGCCATACAGGACGCCGTGATCCGTGATGGCCAGAGCGGGAAATTTTAGTTCGTGCGCTTTGTCCATCAATTTATCCAAACGAC
>JALYXC010000217.1 GCA_030947315.1 Verrucomicrobiota bacterium
TGACAAAATTTAAGGATGCTTTAAAAAGTAATTCACAAACCGCTATAGAAACGGCCCTGGAAAAATTGGCTCCGTGTTTCGAACAACATCCCGAAAAGATCAATGAAATGGTTTCCTGGCTTAAAAATGAAGAAAATGTCTTTGACCTTCTTTCAATGTTACGCGAAGCAAACATGGAGCACTCTTCTCCGAGCGCTAAAGATATCATTATCAAATTATCTTTGGAGATTGTGCAAATGGATAACCTTTTCGAAAAACGCTCGGCCGCCCTGTCTCAATTGACCAAAGCTTTTGATGTTACCAATGAAGTAATGACTTCAACGGCTGATATTGCTCCTCCCGTGATTGATTCCGTGATGAACCTGGTCAATAATGATCCCGACAAGCGTATTCGCCTGGCGGCGATTGAAACAATTGATCATTGGATCGATCGAAATCCAAACATTCTTTCGAGCCTGGGTGAAAAGCTGCTCCAGTCGGCTAAAGCTTCCGATGACGCGGAGTTTCGATTTGAAGCGCTCCAGACAATTGTAAATAGCGCTAACAGACACATGGGTTTTTCGGAGGATGCTTTATTGCAATTAACCGATATTTTATGGAAAGATCCTGACGCTCGAAATCGTGCTTTAGCTGTGCAAGGTTTTACTGGCGCCAGCGGACTCGCGATCAATTCCGCTTTGACTCAACTGGAGACCGCCTATTACGAACAACGCGATCAAAATACACGCTCGCTGATTCTTCACCAGATGGCAGCAATTGGAAAAACGGAGGCTATTTCACTCCTTCAAAAAATTCCCGAGACCGATCCGCTTCTCAGTGAAGCGCAAACGCTTTTACAAACGTTGAAGATCAAGGAAGGTTCGCTGACCGACAATACTCAATGACGCGGAGCAACAATTCCATGAAAACAATTTCCATTTTGGTGCTGGCTCTATGTATCAGTGGGACCTTGGCTTATTACAAGGTTTTCTCTCGATATGTTGGGAGACAAGAGACCGAAAAGAAGATGGTTGTTTCAAATACACCTGGCCACGTCAAACCTTTACCGGAAACAAAAACAGAGGATCCTGGCGGAAGTCTTTTTTTTATTGAAGACCTTAAACAAGCCTTGAAAGAAGACAATGCCGAGGACATTCGAGACGCACTCGATAAGTTAACGCAAAGCTTTAAGGAGCACCCGGGAAATCAAGGCGAGTTGTTTTCCGCTCTTAACAACGAAGATAATTTTTCGCAGGTAATCGCGCGCTTGCTGGAAATTAGCTCGACCCAACCGAATCGCGCTGGAGCTAGATTACTCACAGGCCTTGCGGCTGATTTAGCCCTACACGATCCTCTTCCGGAAAGACGCCAGGCTGGTTTAGTTGCCTTAAGCAAAGTTCCAGAGCCGAGTCCAGATCTACTGCAGAACGTAGTTCGTAGTTCGCGCGAAGATCAAAGTAACGAAGTTCGCCTTAGTGCGATCGCCACCCTGGCTGTCTGGATGCACCGTCAACCAGATTTAGTGGAAAAGGTTACATCCGAATTATTACAAACGATTCATCTTTCCACCAACAACCAGGTTCGGGCCTCTGCCATTCAAACTATTGTTGCGCAAAAGAGAGCATTGACTGAAAAAGTAGTGGAAGTAATTAATGAGTTTTTGATAAAAGAACCGGGTACACAGAACCGGCTGCTGGTGGCTCGGGCCGTCGGCGGAGAAACCCCGCAAGCCAGAAGTTTTTCTTTAGGGCAATTGCAACAAGCCTATCAGCAGGAGACGGACATCAAAGTAAAACAGAATGTCCTTACGGAAATTGTCCGCATCGGCCAGAGTGATGCGATGGACATCCTCGAAAAAATTCCGTCAGACAATCCTCTCCTGGCGCAGGATACAAAAGAGTATTTAGAAATTCTTCAGGCCGGCGTGACCGATCCGAACAAAGTGTTCAGCGAGAAATCTCAACGCGATGCAGCTCGAATGGCGCCAGCACATACAAATGCTGCGCATTAAGCCGCGCTTGGAAATTTATTGCTCCTAGCGTAGAATCGCGACACCACCATGAACGTGATTTGTCGCGCGCGCCGCTTTTTTTATCGCCGTGGAATTTTTATTTCGCTGTGGATTTTTCTTTTTCACATTGCCTCTTTCGTTGTTGGGGCCGTTCCAATTACTCAATACACCTCCCGCGCCTGGCACGCTGACGATGGACTGCCGCGAAATTCCATCCAGGCCTTTGCTCAAACGCCTGATGGTTATATCTGGCTCGGCACCAAGTATGGGCTGGCGCGGTTCGATGGAATGCGTTTCACGGTTTTTCAATCGGAAGTCATTAACGATCAAATTCGGGACAACTCCATTTTGTCTCTCCACGCCAGCCACGATGGCACGCTCTGGATCGGCACCGAAGGCGGCGGCGTTTCCTGTTTTCGTGAAGGAAAGTTTTCTTATTTCAGCCGGGACAGTGCATTGAGTAATGCCACTGTTCGCGTCATTTACGAAAGTAAAGATGGCTCCATCTGGTTCGGCGCCTACAATGGACTCTTCCGTTTTCACAATGGGAAACTATCCCACTTCACGAAAAAAGAGGGACTGGCGCACCAGGCGATCCTTTCCATAACTGAAGATCGAAGCGGCCGAATGTGGCTGGCGACTGTCGGGGGTCTTAATTGCCTGGTAAATGGAGCAATTTCTACTTACACGACTGAGCAAGGACTACCTCACAATTTTATCCGGGCCGTTTACGAAGACCGCGAGGGAAATCTCTGGGTCGGTTCCAATGGTGGGGTGTCGCGAATGAAAGAAGGAAAATTTACAAATTTTTCTCTTAGCCCGAATGGACTTACCGAAAATATTGTCAGCGCAATTTTTGAAGACCAGCAAGGCACGCTTTGGATCGGCACCTTTGCTGGACTAAGCCGCTTTGCCGAAGGAAAATTCATTCCGCAAACCGGAGATGAATTGTACGACCATGTTTTTTTTATTCGCGCAGATCAAGAGGAAAATCTTTGGGTCGGAACGGACGGCGGACTACATCGCTTGTTGCCAGCTCGCTTCTCTAGTTATACCAAACGAGAAGGATTAACTCAGAACTTCACCACGTCAGTTCTTGAGGATAAATCTGGAGTTATCTGGATCGGCACTTCGGGCGGCGGATTGAATCGTTTGCAGGACAATAAAATAACGGCGTTTACCACTGCCGATGGGCTTTCCAGCGATTGGATTCTGGCCTTACACGAAGATCGCGCGGGAGATTTGTGGATTGGAACTGATCGCGACACGGGTTTGAACCGGTTGCATGAGGGAAAATTTTTTCATTACGGAAAAAATGAAGGATTGATTGATCCGGCGGTTACAGCAATTTACGAAGACCGCGCCGGAAAACTTTGGATCGGCACACGCGGAGCATTGTATAGTTTTTTCGACGACAAATTCATTCGCTATCCGGTGAGCCAGAAATTTGGCACTACTGTGAATACTATTTATGAAACACGCGAGGGTGCGTTATGGATTGGAACAGATGCGGGGTTATATACACGGCAAGGCGAGGACTTTAGCCCGGCCACAACCAAGATCAGTGACCAGACTTTTACAATTTTCGAAGATAAAGACAGCGTCGCGTGGTTGGACACAGCTTCCGGGTTAAGACGCTTTAAAGAGGGCAGTTGGAGGTTCTACCTTCCTTTCGAACGGTTATTTGATAACTGTTTTTATACTCAGGTGGACGACGGTCAAAATCAACTTTGGCTCTTTGGAACTAAAGGTTTGATGCGCATCCATAAAAAAGACTTCGATGATTTTGATCGGGGCGCAATTAAGAATCTTACCTGCGTCCCTTACGGAAAAAGCGACGGCGTGCCTGGTCGCGAAGGTAACGGCTTGGCCCAGCCGTCCGCCTGTCGCGGACGCGATGGCCGACTTTGGTTTGCCACGAACAAAGGCGTTATCTCCTGCGATTCAAACCTTAAAATCAACACTAATCCGCCGCCGATTGTTCTCG
>JALYXC010000236.1 GCA_030947315.1 Verrucomicrobiota bacterium
CGCTGCGAACAACCGCCGCCCGGTTATTTCAACGAGCTTCCTCGCCAAGTTTGGACGCGCCTTGAGCGGAGCGAAACAGAAAAAAGTTCCTTCTGGACGCCGTTTTTTTCACGTCAGGGGATGAACCCTGCGGTAGCGTACGGTTTTGGGTTGATCGCGTGTGCCACGCTGATTTTCGGAATTGGCTATGCTTTAAAAACGGAACCGGAAACGACTCTCGCTCGTCCGATGGCGGAGGATTCCTGGAGATTAACCGCGCCAGGTCCGGCTTTGGCGGCCGAAAAGCCATTACATTTTTCTCCGGATTCCTCTAATCTTCTTTCCAGCACTAATCCAGTTCTCAACGCCGAACCGCTCCCTTCTTTTTTCAACGGATTAAAATTAAAAGTGGAACCGGTTAGCTTCGATAGTTCCCGCTAACCCACGCGGAAAACTGGAGATCTTAAGTCTCCCGCAGAAAAACCAGCATCATTCCATTCCACGGCAACAACAATTTATTTTCTTCCATTATAGCATTGGCCGTTTCGGATTTTCCACCCGATTGCAAAGTGACCTGATAAATTACGCCTTCTTTTTTCCAGGAACCTTGCGCCAAAAGAGATGAAGGATTCCTGCCGTTGGCCGCGGTGCCTTTGAGAAAAACTTTATTGTCCGTCGTGGCAGTCAACGTTGCGCCGCTCATGGTTCCCCGCATTTTTGATCGCAATTGTTTCAAGTCAGCGATGGTCATATTTGGATGTTTCTTTTTTTCCAGAGCGATTGTTCCACCCAAATTTAATTCCCAGCGGCCCAAAATTTTTTCATCATCATATTTAACCGACTTGCCCGTTTCCACAAATTGGCGCAAATCCTTTAAATCTGAGCCGACCAACCGCGTGATTTCTGCCGTCAGATCCGCGTTGGTCAGGATGGCCTGGACTTTGGGATGTTTAATTAGCTCGCTCACCCTGGCCTGCCGTTGATTCATTTCGTTGAGTTGAATGTCGGTTGAAATCGCCTGAAATTCGGGCTTTTCCGCCAGGGTCAAAAAAGTCGGGTAGCGCGCGAGGCGACTCCATAAAAGACGATTCTTATTCATCAATCCGACAATGTCCGCCGCATCATAAAAATTGGGAGGAGCCGGATCGTAACCAGCTAAAACTTTATCGAGCCTCGCGGAGTGAACCTGCTCGCGGGTTTTATTTAGAAAACGCATTGACGCCGGATCTTGATCGCTGGAAGCCAATTGCACGGTCAAATATCCCAAAACATAGACTGGGATTAGCAGTAGAAAAAAGTAGAGCGCGCCATTAAATGCTCCGAGGCATAGCCCGAGTTTTTGGTTGAGTCGTTCCCATCGGTATCGTTCGTCATCAGTGCGACCATATTTATAAACAAATTCAACTTTGCGATGCACTATGACGGCCGCGATTTTAAAGAGAATTACAACCAGCGCGAACACAATCACCGGAGCAATGATTTGTTTCAACCACGGATAACGCACTCCACCCAGTCCGACCAACGGCCGGAAAACCGGCGAAAGCGGCATCGCCAAAAGTGCGCCGAATAAAAGTCCCGCAAAAGAGAAAGTGACGCGAATCGCGCCTTGAAAATATCCCAACACCGCCGCCGCTGCGATTAACACCAGAGCAATTATCCAGACTATCATAAGGAGAAGCTAAATTTTAAATCCCAAAAAGCACACATAAAATATTAGAATAAACTCAGCCTTTCTAATTTTTTAATTTATCAAAAACCATCAGGCCCAGGAGCAAAGGCAGATATAAAATTGAGGCGAAAAAAAGCTGCCGGGCGCGCGCCACAGTCAACTGCCGTGAAAATTGAATCGCGCACCATAAATAAGCCAGACCTAAAATCAGCGCGCCGAAAAAATAAATCGGCCCAACCAGATGAAATAAAAACGGGGACAAACTTATGGGCAATAATCCCATCGTGTGACTGATTGCTTGCCGTCCCGTGCGCAATCCGTCTGGATCAATGGACGGTAACATCACGTAACCGGCTTTGGCATAATCGTCGCGATAAATCCACGCAATCGCCAAAAAATGCGGCAATTGCCAAAAAAATAAAATCGCAAAAAGCGACCAGCCTTCCATGCTGATTTCACCTCGCGCCGCAGTCCATCCCATCAAAGGGGGCAACGCGCCCGGGATCGCGCCGATCGCTGTGTTGAGCGAAGTGATTCGTTTGAGCGGAGTATAAACAAATAAGTAACTGCAAAGGGTAAGCGCCCCGAGAAGGCTGGTCAGCGGATTAACAGCGAAGGCGAGATAAAGCATACCAGTCGCGGAACAAACCCCGCCAAAAATTAAAACGAAATCCGGCTGCAAACGCCCGGAAGGCAGCGGACGATCTTCCGTGCGGCGCATTTGCGCGTCGTGTTTGTGTTCAAGCAATTGATTCAATGCTGACGCGCCGCTGGCTACTAATGCTGTGCCGAACAGAGTGTGGAACATCAAAAAATAATCAAGCGGACCGCGCGCTCCGATGTAAAATCCGACGAACGTGGTGAGCAGAACTAAAAAAGTCAGACGCGCTTTGATCAATTCGCAAATGACGCTCGTAAAAGATTTTTCGGCGGCGGCAAGATTAATGGGATGGGCGGTCGCTTTCATTTAAATCACCTCCGAAATGGCGAGAGGTTTGAGAATTTTTTCTGGCAGTGAAATTTCCTGGGTTGGTCTCAGGACGCGAAACGAAATCAGGCAAAGAAATGCGCCCGTCAACAAACTTATTGCTCCTACCGCAACATGCGCCGTGGCAATGTCGGCCGCTTTCCCTTTCCAAATTGTGGCTGCGCCGAGAAAAATTTGGATCAAAATTAAAGCCACCCACGCAAGAGAAAGTTTCGTGAGCGGACTTTGTAAATGGAATTCGCGTGACGTTTTCCAGGCGCAAACCATCACGGAAATTAAAATTAAAATCGCGCCGATCCGATGCGCCATTTGCAAAGCGATTTGGAAAACGGTGATTTCTTTATAGCCGCCGGTTTCAATTCTATTTTGATTGTAGACCGCCACTGAGGCCGCATCTAGGTCCGGCCAGATTTTTCCATAAGCCGCCGGAAAATCAGGAATCGCCAGACCGGCATGTTGATGGCGCATCACCGCGCCTAAAAGAAGTTGCAGGAAAATCAAAAGAGTCGCAGTGAGATAAAAGAATTTTAAACGATTGCCGCGATTATTTAAGGGCAAGAGATTTTGCCAGAATTGAGTTGTAAAAAGCGCAATGGAGGAAACGACGATAAAAAATAATTGGGCGAGAATAGCGTGAAAAATTCCGATTTCATCCTTCATTTGTGTTACGCGCAAACCGCCGAGAATTCCTTGCAACAAAACAGCAACAAACGCTATGAAGCCAAGTTTGCGCAGCCAGGGTCGCGAGTCCTTGCACCAAAGCCAGATTGCTAAAATCGTCGTCAACACTCCAACCCAGGAAGCGACCAGTCGGTGGGTGTGTTCGTAAAGAATATTGCCGACCCATTTCGAAATTGGAAATAAAAACATGTTATAGCCATAACTGTTCGGCCAATCGGGCACGGCCATGCCGGCTTCGTGACTGGTGACCAATCCGCCCACGCACACTAAAATCAAGGTTGCGAAAGCAGTGAAAATAGCGAAACAAGTTAACCAATAATTATGGGTGGAACGATTCATGCAAAACTGCTCGGCACAAATAAAACTTCCGTTGCGACCGCTTAGCCACAACGGAAAATCAAACCAGAAAATAAATCAATTGCAAGAAGTTATGGAGCTGGTTTGAGTTCCAAAACCATGTCGGCGGTTTGATTATCCTTGCCGACCGTCACTTCTTTGGTAACGGCACCCACTTTGCGATGCTTGGCTTCAATGGTGTATTTTCCAGCGGGCACATTTTTGATGGTGAAGTGGCCTTCTTTATCTGTTACGGAAAAATAAGGATGATCAAAAACGCTGGCATAGGCGAACATCCACGGATGCACGTCACATTTGAAACCCATAAATAATTCAGGCGTGTCAAAAGTTTTTTCAATGTCTTTTCCATTGGCCGGTTGGGCTTGATTGGATTCCTTGTTGCTCGAAGATTTTGGAATGACGTGAACGTTGTGCATAACGGGATCGGAATTTTTAATCAGCAATTTCTGTTTGGTTTGCAGCCCAAAAACGTACGGCTTATATTCGCAGCCAACCTGATTGAGAACCACCGGTTGGGCCGGCACTTCGTAAGTTTTTCCGGTCAAACCTTCTTTAATATAAACGAC
>JALYXC010000271.1 GCA_030947315.1 Verrucomicrobiota bacterium
AAATTGCCAGCGAGATTGCCGACGGTTCCCGCTCCGTTATTTTGGATCAAGTTACCAACGGCCTGGCGGTTCGAATGGCCGTTTTGTTTTTAATCAATGGCGGCCAAGGCCCGCAAGAAGTCGCCGCACATCCGCTGTAAAGGGTAAGGAAGTAGCCCTCTGCGGACTGGGAAAAAGATTTTATTTTACCAAATAAAAAATCAATTTCCTTTTCTTAATGAAACAAAAAAAACAGAAACCTGTTCTCGTCATTTCCGATCTCAGCATTTGGCGCGGTGAAACTTTGATTCTCGATAATATTTCCTGGCAGGTGGAACAAGGAGAACATTGGGCCATCCTGGGCGCAAACGGTTCCGGAAAAACTTCTTTGCTCAGCGCGTTGACTGGTTATTTGATGCCATCCAGCGGCGACATGGAATTGCTCGGCGAAAAATATGGAAAAAGCGATTGGCGCGAACTTCGCAAAAAAATAGGACTCGTCAGTTCCTCCATTCGACAACGCATGGCTGATTCAGAAACAGCTTTGGAAAGCGTGGTCAGCGGCAAATATGCGATGATTGATTTGTGGAACAAACCAACTCGAGCCGATTCGCTTCGCGCCAAAAAAATTTTAAAACAAATTGAATGCGAGCATTTGCGCGAGCGGCCCTGGCTGTTTCTTTCACAAGGCGAACGGCAGCGGATTTTGATTGGCCGCGCCTTAATGGCAGATCCCGCGCTTTTGATTCTAGATGAACCTTGCGCAGGTCTCGACCCGGTGGCGCGCGAATATTTTCTGCAATTTATCAATCACCTCGGCAAAATAAAAAATGGGACAGCACTCGTTTTCGTCACCCATCATGTCGAAGAAATCCTGCCGATCTTTTCACATGTATTACTTTTAAAAAACGGACAGCTTCTCGCTGCCGGAAAAAGGACTTCGACTTTAACTTCGCAAAATTTTTCTGAGACGTTTGATGCGCAGGTTCGATTGACCAAAGTTGCAGGTCGTTACCACTTGAGCGTTGCCGAAAAAATCGGCGGTGGTCGGAAACTGATTTAAAAATAGACCTTTCCTTCAAACTCTCAGGAACAATTTGCGGCGATACATCCAAAATAAAATCAGCCACAAAACCAGCAGCACGCCGCCGCCGAGCAGCAATGTTTCGTAAGCATCGCCAAATATTTTGAAGGTGTTCTTGCCGAAATGCGTTCTCAGGCTTTTGAAAATAAAACTCTCGAATAGAGCGGCCATCACGTAGGCGGCAATGGAATTCATGCCAATGACGACGAGCGGAAAAGCCCAGCGTTTCAAATTTAAAATATCGAGAACAAGATAAAACGCCGCCAGCGAAAGCAGACACCATCCGCCGCTGAACAAAACCCAGCTTGGGGTCCAGATTTTTTTTACGACCGGACAAATTCCTGAAAAACCAAAAAAAGTTCCCAGCGCGAGACCGATTGCTCCCGCCAGCGCCAGCCATTTTATTTTGTGCGAAGAAGAACGTTGGCCGCGCAAAATTCCTCCCGCAATCAGTCCAAGAATCATTGTTGCCAATGTGGGAATGAAACTCACCGTCGCGTAACCGCCTTCATTGAAGACAAACGGTTTTTCGCGCGAAAATAAATTGAGAAACCAAGTGTCGAAAGCCCACGCAAAATTACTGTTTTTATTCCAGTGCGCGGAAAATCCGTTCATCAAATGCGGCCAATCGTTTGGCACACCAACGCCGTGGTAATCAAATGAAGAACCGGGCAGCGGATAAAGCGCGAACGCCGCCCAATAAGCGACGAGAATTGCGACGAAGGCAATCCATTGCGCGCGCACTGAACGCAGTCCGAGCAGAAAAAGAAACGGATAACCGAGCCCGATTTGCGACAACGTATCTTCAAACGTCCAGTAGGTTTGAACGCGTCCGACCGAGCGAAGAAAAACGCCCAGCAAAATTAAAATGAGTCCTCGCCAAAAGGCGTGCAAAATCTTTTTGCCGCGAGGTTGTCCGCGACTCGTTCGGCTCGCGATGGAAAAGGGCAGCGCGACGCCCACCATAAATGAAAACGACGGTTGAATTAAATCGTGCAGCGAACAACCAATCCATTCGACATGAGTCTGATGATACGCGAAAAATTTCCAGAACGCGCCTTCAGGTTTTAATGAAGCGACGCGATGAAGTTGCAAAACCTCCGCCATCATCAGAAACATCACGAACCCGCGATAAGCGTCCAGCGAAAATAAACGAGAAGGGGTTTGACCAGGGTTTGGCGACGCTGATTCGGGAACGGTGGAACTCATGGCGAATTTCTATCCGCAACGTTCTTTGAAAAGAAGAAAAAAGCCGCTTGGATTTTTCCGAGCGGCTTGGTCGTTTCGGCCACAGGCCGGACGCTACAATTATTTCTTCTTGGAAGGCTTCGCGTTTTTCTTTTCTTCGAGCGCAGCTTGTGCGGCGGCCAATCGCGCGATGGGAACACGGAACGGTGAGCAGCTCACGTAAGCCAAACCGATGCGATGACAGAATTTTACGCTGGAAGGTTCGCCGCCGTGTTCGCCGCAAATGCCGAGCTTGATGTCAGGCCGGGTTTTGCGTCCCAGTTCAACAGCCATTTGCATCAATTTGCCAACGCCTTGCTGGTCAATCGTCGCGAATGGATTCTGTTTCATGATTTCAGTTTCCTGATATTTCGGCAGGAAGGAACCGGAATCATCGCGACTCATGCCGAGAGTGGTTTGGGTCAAATCATTCGTGCCAAAGCTAAAAAATTGCGCGTCTTTGGCAATTTCATCT
>JALYXC010000277.1 GCA_030947315.1 Verrucomicrobiota bacterium
AACTCGGCCTGCTGCAAACGCGCTGCTCGAAAAATCCCGCCGAAAATTTAAAAAAAACTCTGGCGCTCGCCGAAAAAGCGGCCCAGCAAGGCGCACAAATTATTTCCACGCCGGAACTTTTTCGCTCCCAATATTTTTGCCAGAGTGAAGATCACAAATATTTTGATCTGGCCGAACCGATTCCGGGACCGAGCACGAAGGCCTTCCAAAAAATCGCCCGGAAATATAAAGTCGTGAACATCGCTTCCCTTTTTGAAAAACGCGCCGCCGGACTGTATCACAACACCGCGGCGATTATTGACGCGGATGGTTCGCTCCTCGGAATTTATCGCAAGATGCACATACCGGACGACCCTCTTTTTTACGAAAAATTTTATTTCACACCGGGCGATCTCGGTTTCAAAGCGTGGCCGACGCGCTACGGAAAAATCGGCGTCTGCATTTGTTGGGATCAATGGTATCCCGAAGCCGCGCGACTCACCGCGCTGCAGGGAGCGGAAATTTTATTTTATCCAACGGCCATCGCCTGGCATCCGAGCGAAAAAAAACAACATGGCGAAAATCAACACGACGCCTGGGAATTAATTCAACGCAGTCATGCCGTGGCCAATGGTTGCTACGTCGCGGTGGCCAACCGGATTGGTTTGGAAAAACCGGCTCACGGCGAGGGCCTGGAATTTTGGGGACAAAGTTTTGTGGCGGGAACCTCCGGTCAAATCATCGCTAAAGCCAGCGTGAACCAGGAGGAAATATTAATCGCGCCGGTTGATTTGAAAAAAGTGGATAGGACGCGAACGCATTGGCCCTTTCTGCGCGACCGTCGCATTGATGCTTACGGTGATTTGACAAAACGGTTCAGTGATTAAATTAGCGTTCCGCATCAAAAACGCTGGCGAAAATAGCGTCTTTGATTTTCCAAATCAGAGTCATGGTCATGGCCAGCGGCATCAGAAATAAAAAAGTGAACACCCAAATGCCGATGCGTCCCGTGACGGCCAGAACCGGTTCCATCCTGTGGAACAGCGGCATTAAAAATGGCGGCGGATGCTGAATTTGCAGGATCGCAAAATAAATCAGCAGCAAAATCGGAATCGTCAAAAGCAAGCAGCGATTGAATCCGCCAAATAATTTTGTTTCATGGCGCAAGGTTTCATCCGGCAACATCGCGGTGAGTCGCTGCAAAACCCGATTTAAACTAAACAGGAACAAGAGGCTGGAAATCGCCAGCAAAAAAATCGCCATTCCGTAAAGGGAAACAAATGGCATCCGATGCCACCAAAAAAGAAACGGGCTTAAACCTAAATTGACAAACGCCAAAATTTGGGCGCGGTCGAGCGATTTGATCCAGATGCGTTCCTGTTTTTGAAAGTGCGCCATTTGGGTCAGCCCGTAAAAAAGTATGGCATTGGCAATGATGGGCGGAAGCATGGCAAATGAATTTAAAAAATCAAACCAGTCCGTGCGCGCGATTTGCACGGAACTGAGCAACGTCAAAGGCAATCCCCAAAACAACGCGGAAAGCCCGCGCACCAGCCGCGCCAGTGACCGGAGCAATTCTGCTTTGGGCGCCAGGTCAGACATATTCACCGCAGAGACGCAGAGACGCAGAATTTTTTTTCAGATTGGAAATTTTAAACTTTATTTTCATCTCTGCGTCTCTGCGTCTCTGCGGTGAAATTTTAAATCGTAAGATACGTGTAATCTTTCAACCCTTTTTCGTATTCATCCAGCAGACGCATTCCTTCGGATGGTTTGAGTTTGTCCGACTTAATCGCTTCATCAATTTGCGATTTCATCTGGCGCTTCAATTCATTCTCATCGTATTGCACCGCCGCGAGCGATTGCATGATCGTGTTGCCTTCAATAATTTCTTCGATGTAATAACCGGTCGGTTCATCCGCATCGAGAAAAACATGAACCTCGTTCACGCGTCCAAAAAGATTATGCAAATCGCCCATGATATCCTGATAGGCGCCCATCAAAAAGAAACCGAGATAATACGGCTCAATGCCATTTTCGTTCGTGTTGAGTTTGTGCATCGGCAGCGTGTCGCGCACATCGCGCAGATCAATAAATTTATTTATCTGCCCGTCCGAATCGCAAGTGATGTCCACCAAAGTTCCTTCGCGCGTCGGTTTTTCGTTCAAGCGATTGACCGGCATGATCGGAAAAAGCTGGCCGAGCGCCCAATGATCCAGCAGCGATTGGAACACGGAAAAATTGCAAAGATATTGATCGCCCAGACTATCTTCAAGTTTGCGAATTTCTTCAGGAATGTAAGCTTGCCCGCAAAAACTTTGCACGACGGCCAGACTGATTTCCCAATAAAGCGTTTCGATTTTGGCTTTGTCGGGCAATTCCATCAGGCCCAATGTGAACATATTATGCGCATCTTCCTTTCGTTCCAGCGCGTCGTGATACGCTTCAAGTTTGTTTAATTTGCAAATATTTTTGCGAATATCGAAAAGTTCTTTCACGAGCGGATGTTCGTTCTCGCCATATTGAAATTGTTGTTCCCCGCGAATTTTTTCAATCGCGCCAAAAACTTCCACAATCAAAACACTGTGATGCGCCACGAGCGCGCGTCCGCTTTCGCTGACGATGTCCGGATGCGGAACTTTCTCGGCGTTGCAAATATCCGCGATGTAATAAACAATATCGTTCGTGTATTCCTGCAAAGAATAATTTGTGGAACTGTCAAAGGCCGAACGGCTGCCATCGTAATCCACGCCGAGGCCGCCGCCCACATCGAGGAACTCAATGGCAAAACCCATTTTAAAAAGTTTGGCGTAAAAACGCGACGCTTCCTGCACCGCTTTTTTCACGGTCAAAATATCGGGCACTTGCGAGCCGATATGAAAATGAAGCAGCTTGAAGCAATGCTCCAATTTTTCCGCGCGCAAAATTTCCGTGGCGGCCAAAAGGTCCGCGGTGCTCAAACCGAACTTGGCATTTTCGCCGCCGCTTTCCGACCACTTGCCCGCGCCTTTGCTCAAAAGGCGCGCGCGAATTCCAATGGTCGGCTCAACCCCAACCAGTTTGGAAACGGCGATAATTTGTTTTAATTCCTCCAATTTCTCGACGACCATGATGATGCGTTTGCCGAGCTTGGCGCCGAGCAATGCCATTTTGATGAAGGCCGCGTCTTTGTAGCCGTTGCAAATAATCAGGCAGCCCGCTTGGTTTTGCAGCGCCAGGCCCGCGAAAAGTTCCGGCTTGCTGCCCACTTCCAAACCAAACCCGTACGGCTTGCCTGCGTCGAGAATTTCTTCCACCACTTCGCGAAGTTGATTCACTTTGATCGGAAAAACGCCGCGATATTTTCCTTGAAAATTAAATTCTAAAATCGAATTGCGAAACGCGGCGTTAATGGATTCGACGCGATGCCGCAAAATATCCTGAAAACGGATGAGCAAGGGAAATTTCAATCCGCGCGCCTTGGCCTCTTCAATGACATCATTGATCTCCACCGTGGCGCCCGCCTCTTCGAGCGGCCGGACAATGACGCGGCCCGCTTCGTTGATGTCGAAATATTTCGCGCCCCAGCGATTAATATTGTAAAGATTGCGCGCGGCCGGGATGTCCCAAGCTGGCGTGAGGTCGGAATTTTCGCTCATTTCTTTTTGTAAATCTGGCGCACTATAAAGTTGTTGCGGAGGAATTCAACCAACGGATTTTTATTTTTTTTAAAATTCGATTCAGAAAATTTCCTGAGATGCCTTAAACTTTGAAATCAGAAATTCAAAAATGAAACTCAAAACTCTCGTTGATTATTGTGATCAATCGTTGCGCATCAGGGAATTTCAGGATTGGGATGGTGCCGTCAATGGATTGCAAATGGAAAATAATGGCGCGGTCACAAAAATCGCCGCGGCGGTGGACGCGAGTTTGGCGACCGTTAAAATGGCCATTGCCGCAAAAGCCGATTTGTTGATTGTTCATCACGGTTTATTTTGGAACACCACTTCTCCCTGGACAAAAAAGGTCCGCGAACTTTTAAAACTCTTAATCGAAAATAATCTGGCCGTTTACAGTTCGCATTTACCGCTCGATGCGCATCGGCCTTTGGGCAACAACGCCCAGCTCAGCGCCGCGCTCGGCTTCAAAAATCTTAAGCCGTTTTTTTTCAGCAAAGGACAATTCATCGGATTAAAAACGAAAACCAGAATTTCGCGTCGCGAATTGAATGTGCGTTTGGAAAAAGTTCTGGGCCGGACGCCGATTTTGCTGCCGGGCGGAAAAGAAATATGCGAGCGAATCGGGATCGTCACAGGCGGCGCGGGCAGCGAATTAAAATTAGCCGCCAGCGAAGAGGTGGATACGTTCATTACCGGAGAAGGCCCGCACTGGAGTTACGCATTGGCCGAAGATTTAGAATTGAATGTTTTTTACGGCGGCCATTACGCCACCGAAACTTTTGGCGTCAAAGCGTTAAGCGCGCATCTCGCCAAAAAATTTCTTTTGCCCTGGGAGTTTATTGATCATCCAACCGGCTTGTGAAAAAATGCGCATTTCAAATTCCCGAACCAGCATTGGACTAAAGCAAATTTACAGGAATTCGATTTTTGATTTATTATGGAAAAATTACTTTTGATTGATGACGAAGTGGATGTGCAATATTCCTTTCGCCGCATTTTTGATCAGTCTGAAATTGAACTTACCACCGCCAGCAGCGGCGAAGAAGGCCTGAAAATTATTCCCAAACTAAAACCTGACCTGGTGCTGATGGACGTGCGCATGGGCGGAATGAATGGCTTGGAAACTTTGCGCCGCTTGCGCCAATTCGATGCCAAGTTGCCGGTGATCATGATGACCGCGTACGGCACAACCCAAACCGCCATCGAAGCCATGAAACTGGGCGCCTACGATTATTTGCTCAAACCATTTGATGTGCCGAAACTCAAGCAACTCGTCACGGATGCTTTCAAAGCGGCGCGGGAAATGAAACAAGTTGTTTCGTATCAACCGCTGCTCGAATCGGAGGATTACGATTTGGGAATTGTTGGGCGCAGCGAAGCGATGCAAACCGTTTTCAAACTGATCGGCCAATTGGCCGCCAGCGATGCGACCGCTTTAATCACCGGCGAAAGCGGCACGGGAAAAGAACTGGTCGCTCGCGCAATTTACAGTCACAGCAAACGAAGCGAACAACCTTTTCTCGCTATCAATTGCGCGGCCATTCCAGAAAATTTATTGGAAAGCGAATTGTTCGGTCACGAAAAAGGAGCATTTACTGGCGCCAGCGCCCAGCGCATTGGCAAATTTGAACAATGTCATCGCGGCACCATTTTCCTGGACGAAATTGGCGATATGTCTTTGCCAACCCAAACGAAAATTTTGCGCGTATTGCAATCAGGAACCTTCGAGCGCGTCGGCGGCAATCAATCCATCAAAGTGGATATTCGCGTCATTGCCGCGACTCATAAACCGCTCGAACAAGCCGTGGCCGCGCGCGAATTTCGCGAAGATTTATTTTATCGGCTGAATGTGGTGCGCCTTTCCATTCCACCTTTGCGCGAGCGGCGGGAGGATATTCGTTTGCTGGTGGATTATTTCCTGAAAAAAAATGAAGCGTCGAAAAATGGCAAACGCATTTCGCCTGAAGCGCTGGCTCTTTTGGAAAATTATCGTTGGCCCGGCAATGTGCGTGAACTGGAAAATGTGATTCAACGCGCGGCCGTCATGGCCAAAGGCGATCTGATTTTGCCACGCGATCTTCCTGCGGAAATCAGAAGCAGTGAAAATCCAGAAATAGTGAGAGCGAAAAGTTCACCGGTTTTTTCCGGGGCAGGAACGGAGAGTCATCCGGATATAGTTTCGATCGCCCGCCAGTTATTTGGCTGGGCGCGACAGGAAAACCGATTGAAAATTTTGCCCGCCGTGGAACGGGAATTGATCATCTGCGCCTTGAGCGACACAAAAGGAAATCAAGTGCAAGCCGCAAAATTATTGGGAATCACCCGCGCGACACTCCGCAAACGAATTGAGAAATTTAAAATCAAACAGCAATTGTCCAT